>WGMW01000052.1 GCA_016124845.1 Flavobacteriales bacterium | reverse complement strand
TGGGCTTATAAACATTGAACACATAAATATGAAGGACTGACGACTTCCTTGCTGAATAGACTTTCAAGCACCTCTTTTCGGTTGTCTGATCGTTCAGTTTTTGTTTCCCCGAGGAACGAGGGGCCTCCAACAACCACCGTTTCAAAATGCAGAAGGAGGAATGGCTACGGCCCATCATCACGCACATTACGCCAAGGTTCCTGGTAGAGAAATCGGTGAAGGTGGTGTATTATGACGATTCCAAGATCACAGACAAGTTGGTAGACCGCTATTTTGAATTGCTATTGCGTGAAGGAAACCGTGGCGGGTTGATGGGAAAGACACAGCAGATCACGTACGGGTATTCAGACGAGATAAAGCAAGTGCAATGCCCAACGCTTATCATGTGGGGCGATCAGGATATGCTGGTGAATGTGGAAGCGGCTCCGCGTTTCCACGAGGACATTCCCAACTCAGAACTGCTTATCTATGAGAACATGGGCCATGTGCCGATGGAGGAGATACCGGAACGTTCCGTTCGTGATTTTATCAGTTTCATTAGAAAATAAGGGTCACGCTGAGTTTATTTCAGCATCAACTCAGACCCTGAAACAAGTTCAGGGTGACGCTTCTTTGAGAATAATCGGTTGATTTTCTTAAAGCGCAGCGGCCAATCGACTTCCTTGGTTGATGGCGCGCTTGGCATCCAGTTCGGCCGCCACATCGGCACCACCTATCAGATGCACATTCACCCCTTTGGCTTTCAGAGGCTCGAACAACATGTTGTTGCTCACCTGTCCTGCACAGATGATGACATTATCCACTTCAAGAAGCTCTGGTTTTCCGTTCACGGTGATGTGCAGGCCTTGGTCATCGATCTTCTCGTATTGCACCGAGTTGATCATCTGCACATTCTTGTTCTTCAAAGCCAAGCGATGGATCCATCCTGTGGTCTTGCCAAGTCCGGCACCGACCTTCGATTCCTTACGCTGTAGCAGATACACCTCCCGTGGTGATGGCTCCGGTTTCGGTTGCATGCCTTCAATACCGCCCCGAACCTCGTTTGTCGCGTCAATTCCCCATTCTGCAAGGAACGCGGCAAGGTTCTGCGAGGTCGATTCGCCTTCGTGTGTGATGTATTCCGCCACATCGAAACCGATACCTCCAGCACCGATGATGGCCACTTTTTGCCCAACGGGTTTCTTGTCTCTGAGCACGTCCAAATAACCCAACACTTTCGGGTGATCGACCCCGGGAATATTCGGTTTGCGCGGCTTGATGCCTGTGCTGAGCAACACCTCATCAAAACCTGCGAGCATTTCTGCTTCTGCACGTGTGTTCAGTTTCAGCTCCACCCCATGTTTTTTGATGAGCGTATCGAAATACCGAATGGTCTCGTTGAACTCTTCCTTACCTGGGATCTGCTTCGCGATATTGAACTGCCCACCGATCTTGTCATCGGCTTCGAACAGCGTTACCTGATGTCCGCGTTCTGCGGCAACGGTCGCTGCGGCCAAACCTGCGGGACCGGCACCGACAACCGCAATTTTCTTCTTGGCTGAAGTAGGCGTGTAGTTCAATTCTGTTTCGTGGCAGGCTCGTGGGTTTACCAAGCAGCTCACGATTTTGCGCTGAAACACGTGGTCCAAACAGGCCTGATTACATGCAATGCACGTGTTGATCTCATCTTCGCGGCCTTCCTCGGCTTTCTTTACCAGATGGGAATCTGCCAAGAACGGACGCGCCATGGAAACCATGTCCGCGTCTCCGCGTGAGATGATGTCTTCGGCTACTTTCGGGTCGTTGATGCGGTTGGTGGTGATGAGCGGAATGTTCACTTCGCCTTTCATCTTACGTGTAACCCACGTGAATGCTGCCCGTGGTACCATGGTGGCAATGGTCGGGATGCGTGCCTCATGCCAACCGATACCGGTGTTGATGATGGATGCACCTGCCTTTTCGATCTCCTTTGCCAACTGAACAACTTCTGGCCATGTGCTGCCGCCTTGCACCAGGTCGAGCATGGAAAGGCGGAAGATGATGATGAAGTTCGGGCCAACGGCTTCGCGTGTCCTTCGCACAATTTCAATGGCAAAACGGATCCGGTTTTCATAACTACCGCCCCATTCGTCTGTTCGCTTGTTCGTTTTCTTGGCAATGAACTGGTTGATCAGGTAACCTTCCGAACCCATGATCTCTACGCCATCGTAGTTCGCATACTGGGCCAATTTGGCACAGCGCACAAAATGACGGATGGTACGCTCAATGCCCGCTTTGCCCAATGCCCACGGCTTAAAAGGGGAGATGGGCGACTTCAATGCAGAAGGAGCTACTGCGATCGGACTGTAGCTATATCGACCCGTGTGTAGGATCTGCAGACAGATCTTGCCATCATGCTTGTGTACCGCTTCGGTAATTACCTTGTGCTTGTCTGCCGTTCGTTTGTTAGTGAGTGTACTGGCAAACGGGCTGGTCCAACCGTGTACATCGGGTGCAATGCCACCTGTAACGATAAGGCCGCAGCCACCTTCGGCACGTTCACCGAAGTAGGCGGCCATGCGTTCGTAGCCACCTTTCTCTTCTTCCAGTCCGGTATGCATGGAGCCCATCAGGGTCCGGTTTCGGATCTTGGTGAATCCGAGGTCTAAAGGTTCAAACAGATGCGGGTATTTCGGATGACTCATATTTCAGTAATAAAGCAATGCGTGCATTGTAAATTAAGGTTGGCTAATTTCAGAATAATTCTGAATACTGGAATCCGAATAGATGGGGAGATACAAGAGATGCAATCCTTATCCAGAAACACTCAATTGCAACTTCCTGTGCTAAAATCCGTTAGTGATTTTCGATAAACGACCAAACTGATCGATCAGAACGGGAGTAAAATGAGAAAATGTGCGTGATGAAAAAGTTCTTGATCCTATTGACCCCTGCTTTGTTGATGTTGGCGTCATTCGGCCCATCTGCATCGGTAGATGATTTCAACTATGAGGTATTCATCGATGGAAGACCTATCGGTTCGTATGCGGTAAACCGAACGGAAGTGAATGGTACTACTCATTTTAGGGTAGAGAACAGCACGGCTGCGGGACTTATCAGAAAGTCGGAACACAAATTTGTGATGCTGACCTCTTTCGATGAGGCCAAGTTTGTTTCAAGCGATATGAAAACATGGGTCAATCAGGAACTGGAGTCCAGCACGGTTATCCATTGGGATGGTAACAAATACGTTCGTCAAGATGGAGAAAAGCTGACTGAGATTCCAGGGACCATGGCCACCTTCAGTTCGCCATGCATGTTCTTTGAGGAGCCAATGAACCGAACTACGCTTTTCTATGAGAAATACGGCATGGAACTACCAGTGACGGACCTTGGTAATCATCGGTATGAAGTGAAACTGCCCAATGGGGCCACCGAGCGCTACTCATACAAGGATGGAGAAGTTGTGCAGGTGGATCTCATTCAGTCCTTCACAACCATTACGCTGGTAGCGAAATCTTAAAAAATACTTGGGAGGGAACTTGAAAGAGCGGTTGTTGAGGCCGCTTTTTTAATGCCTGTCCGCGTCCGATCACGATCAAAATCGGTGCAGATAAACCATCCGAACCTCATTTTGGAACACCGCACTCCGCATCCGTATACATTTGACTTAAATCAAATTTTAAGTTCAAAAACATGCAGGACGTACTCGAAAGATTGGAAGGCGCATTTGCCGTGCAGAACTACATTCAAAGCATTGTAGATTTTACGGATGAGGAGATGGACATCATTATGTCACACTTCAAACCGATGAACATTCCCGCAGGGGAGTATTTTGTCGATGAGGGCATTGTTTGCAAGAACATCGGGTTCATTACCAAGGGATACATACGCACATATTATGAGATAAACGAGCAGGAGGTGACAACCATGGTGCTTACCAAGCACAACATCGTTACGGCCCATGCAAGTTTCACGCTGCAACGTCCATCCAAGTCGTACATACAGGCCATTTCTGATTGCGAACTGCTTGTAATGAGCAAGGAGAGCATGCAGGAGCTTTACGATCGTTTCCCGAAATGGGAACGATTGGGACGATTGATCACCGAGCAGGTATATGGTTACATGGAGAGCCGCGTGGTGGATTACCTGAGTCTGAGCCCAGAGGACCGCTACCGCAAGATGTTGGATAATGATGCCAAAATTTTGAAGAACGTTCCGTTGCGTTACATCGCATCCATGTTGGGTATTACGCCAGAAACGTTGAGTCGCATTCGGAATAAGGTGCACAAGTCAGCAAATTGATTCGCAAGGATAATCGTGGTGAGAAGGTCTGTGCTCCTTGGTTGAGCATGGGCCTTTTCTTTTTTACTCGCAGGTCAGCCCAACAGATCGGTCGTTTCGCGTAACTCCTTCAACGCTCCGAACAGCCTGTCAAGATCTTCTTGCGTGTTGTATCCCTGAAAACTGTATCGGATATAGGTCTTTCCCCAATGTTGGAAAACAGGCACTTCAATGCCATATCGGTCGTAAAGCGTTGAGCTCAGCTTTACCACATCGGGACAGCTTATCTCCAAGCTGCACATCTGTCCCAGAAAGTCGTCAGAAACAGGGCAGAGCATCTTTCCATTGGCCATTTCGGCAAAGCGCTGGTAATTCTTCTGCGATGTCTTTCTTGCTTCGGCACAAACGTGCTCCCAATTGAATTCTCTGCGGAATTCCAGTGCTTTCGGAATAGTAAGGAAGGCAGAGAGATCGCGTGTCCCTTGCAGCTGGTGGTAGTCGATGAACTGAGAGTTGGACGGACTGTCGCTCTCATAGCCCCAACTGATGACCAATGGGTCGAACCACGGTTGCAGCTCCCGTTTAACATAGAGGAACGAACTTCCTTTGGGTGTCAGCAGCCATTTGTGGCAGGCACCCGTGTAGATATCGGCTTGCAGTGTAGTGAGGTCGAGCGGTAATTGGCCTGGAACATGCGCTCCATCAACAATGGTAACGAGTCCAAGGTCCTTGGCTTTGGCGCAAATCTCCTCCACAGGCAGTATCAATGCGGTGGTGCTTGTAATGTGGCTGATGAAGATGGCCTTTGTCTGTGGGGTAAGTCCCAAAAAGAACTCTTCTACGATCTGTTCCTTACCGGTGGCAGGAAGTGTGATGTGCTGCTGCACATACTTGGCACCCGCCTTGGCGCAATAATACCGCCACGTGCGGTCCATGGCCCCGTATTCGAGGTCGGTGGCAAGTATCTCATCGCCTGATTGCAGCGGAAAGCTCTTGGCAATGATGTTCATCGCATAGCTTGGATTCATGGTGTAGACCACATCGTCCGTATCGCATCCGATGAATTTGCCCAACACCTCTCGTGAGTGCCGTAACAACTCAGGGCCTTTGCGTGCAGAGAACTGAACGGTGTTCTGCTCAAGTTCCAGCTGCCATCGCTGGTAATCCTCAAAAATGGGCTTCGGACATGCCCCGAACGAACCGTGGTTGAGGTGAATGATTTCGGGGTTGAGAAGGAACTGTTGGCGGATGTCGGTCATGTTGATGGAATAGTATGCAAATGTACTTTCATCAATCACGTAGTGTTCTGCTAACACATGGAGATAAGAATTTCATTCAAGAAAGGAATTCAGACAATGATTGAGTTCGGGTTGGTTTCCTTCTAAATCCGTTTCTGGCTTAGCAGTACGATAAGTAGGTAAGAAACCCATCATTTGTTTCACGATACTTGTAAGGCTCAATTCTCAAGTATGCAAAACCCGACCCGTCCCAATTACTCGCGTTCGTTTGCGGTGGTCACCTCGCTGTTCTTCATGTGGGGTTTCATTACTGTGCTGGTCGATTCGCTCATTCCACGCCTTCGTGAGATTTTCGAGCTCAGCTATTTCCAAGCGGGGTTGGTGCAGTTCGCATTCTTCATGGCATACGGACTACTTTCCATCCCTTCAGGATTTGTGCTGGCACGCATTGGTTACAAGCGCGGGATGTTGCTCGGTTTGGCCACCATGGGAATCGGGTGCCTGCTGTTCTGGCCTGCTGCACAGCTTCGCGTGTTTGAACTGTTCATGGTCGGCTATTTTGTGCTTGCGGGCGGAATGACCCTTTTGCAGGTGGCGGCCAATCCATACGTTTCGGTACTTGGTGACCCGCGCAATGCTTCCAGCCGACTGAATCTTTCGCAGGCCTTCAACTCGGTGGGAACCACCTTGGCACCCGTTGTCGGGGCCATGTTCATCCTTAGCGACAATATTCTTGGCGGGGCCGAAATTGCTGCGCTCAGTGAAGCCGAAAAACTGAAGTATTACGCCTCGGAAGCCTCTGCTGTGCAGGGACCGTTCGTGGTATTGGCCTGCGCGCTGCTGCTGTTGGCTGGGCTGGTGGCCGTTGCCAAACTTCCCAAGGTGCTTGATACGGAACATGCGGGAAGTTATCGCGAAGCGTTGAAGAACAAACGGTTGCTGCTCGGAGCCATCGGTATTTTCGTGTATGTGGGTGCCGAAGTGGCCATCGGCAGCTATCTCGTCAACTATTTTCTGGACATGAACATGCCAGAGGTCATCAAACGCAACGGATTTCTTTCACGGGTCGCTTCTTCCATTCTGCACGCTGATCTGACCGTTGTGGATGCCAAAGCCGTGGTAGGGGCGTTTGTGATGTTCTACTGGGGTGGAGCGATGGTCGGACGTTTTATAGGGGCCATTCTTACGCGTATTCTCCGTCCAGGTCTGGTGTTGGCCGCATTTGCCATCGGTGCGGTATCATTGCTGGCAATCTCCATGACAACCAGCGGAGTGGTGGCAATGGTCAGCATTCTGTGTGTGGGGCTGTTCAATTCCATCATGTTCCCGACCATTTTCACGCTGGCGATAGAAGAACTGAACGAACTGAAACCGCAGGGTTCGGGCATTCTATGCACGGCCATTGTCGGTGGCGCGGTCATTCCACCGCTGTACGGTTATTTCACCGATGCGGTGGGTTTCAAACTGGCCATGTTACTTCTGACGGTCTGCTACGGCTACATCCTTTTCTACGGGATTCGGTTCAAGCGACCATCGGTGGCCGCCTGATTTGGGCATCATTTTTTCGGTTCAGAACCCATTGTGAACTTCAGCTCACCGCCTTCCATCATCTGTTCGTGTGAAATTTTCAGATCGATCGGCTGTCCATTCCATTCCACTTTTTGTACATAGACATTCTCGGGAGATTGATTCTCTGCCAGAACCGTAAACGTCTTTCCATTCGCCAGTTTCATCACCGCCTTATCCACCAACGGAGAACCCAGTTCGTATTGGCCGCCAACGGGGTCGAGCGGATAAAAACCGAGTGCGCTGAAAATGTACCAGGCAGACATCTGTCCGCAGTCCTCGTTTCCGCAGAGGCCGTCAGGTTTTTCGGTGTAGAATTCTCGGCAAATGCGCCTCAGCATTTCCTGTCCTTTCCATGGGTGTTCTGAATAATTGTAGAGGTAAACCGTGTGGTGCGATGGCTCGTTTCCATGCGCATACTGGCCGATAAGACCCGTCACGTCCAGCAGTTTGGCCGTGCTTGGAAGGTCGTGATCGATCACGAACAATTTATCCAATTGGGTTTCAAATGCTTTCGGACTTCCATAAAGCGCAACCAGCCCTTCTGGGTCGTGCTGAACCGACCACGAATATTGCCAGGCATTTCCTTCGGTGTAATGGCGTTTAAGTCCTTTTTTGTGCGAGAATTGGTCGAAATTCTTCAGCCATTTCCCATTCCTGTCCTTCGGCCTCATCAGACCTGTTGATGTGTCAAACAGATTCTTGTAGTTGTCCGCTCTCGCCAAATAGCGGCTGGCCACATCCGTGTTTCCCAGCGATTCGGCAAATTTGGCCACCGCCCAATCGTTGTAGGCGTATTCCAAGGTTTTTGAAACCGATTCGTCCTCGCCATAATTCACGTAGCCTTTTTTCATGTAGTGCTTCAGTCCGCGTGTGTGCTGATCGGCCGTTGTAATGCATGCGGTCAGCGCCTTTTTCTCATCAAAATTCCTGATTCCTTTTCGCCATGCTTCCGAGATCACAGGAATAGAATGATTTCCGATCATGCAATACGTTTCATTGGCCTCCAGTTCCCAAATGGGCAACTTCCCACGGTAATCGTAATGTGAGAGCATCGACCTGACGAAATCATCCACCACATCGGGTTTGAGCAGAATGAAAAGGCTGTGCGCTGCGCGATACGTATCCCATAGCGAGAAGGTGGAATAACGATGATAACCTTCCGCTTTTTCGAGTTTTCCGTTCGGATTGCGGAATTCTCCGTTCACATCTGACAAGAGGCTCGGGGCGATCATCAGGTGATACATTCCTGTGTAAAACACGGTTTTTGTTTCAGGCGATGCCTCGATGTCGATCTTCGAAAGTTCTGTTTCCCACAGTTGCTCGGCCTCGGCCCTTACTTCATCAAACGACTTGTTTGCAACTTCCTCGTCCAAGTTTTTCTGAGCATTCTCAACGCTCACAGTCGACAGACCCACACGGATTTCCAATACTTGCGAACCGCCCTCAAATTTCAACGTGGCCTTGCCCGCGCCCGATTGTTTCTTAAAAGGTTCGGATGTTCTGGCCGCAAAGAAGCAGCGTTGGCTCAAGGCCCATCCCAGCGTTTTCTTCAACCCACCGAACGTGGTGTCTGACATCCATTTGAAATACGTTCTCTTGTTCAGGTCGATGAATACGCTGTGGTTCAAATTCACCTTCAGGTTTTTCTCCATTCCCTCAGGAAACGTGTAGCGATGAACGGCACATCGTGGCGTAGCGGTGAATTCGCAGAGAATACCGTTGTCCAGCCGCACGGCATAATAGCCGGGTCGAGCGTATTCATTCTCATGGTTGAACGAGTACTCTCTCTCGTACTTTCCTGTGAATGGCATCATGGCAATATCGCCAAGGTCTGGGCCTCCCGTTCCGCTCAAATGCTTGTGCGAGAAGAACTCGATCTCGGACGAAGACCAATGATACCCTGAATACCAGTCCCATCCCTTCACGCCATTGTCAGGGCTTATCTGCACCATTCCGAAGGGCGTGGTAGCTCCTGGAAACGTGTGGCCGTGCTCCGCGGTCCCAATGAACGGATCCACCCGATCCGAGTATTCCGTTTCCGAAACTTCATCTTTCACATGAATGTCGCTGGCCTTGGTTCTCTGGTAGTTGTCTACTTCCTTCTCAGGTGCTGTTCGGTACTGACCAAAGGATGAGAAGTGGAGTAGTAGTGGCAGAGCAAGAAGGCAGAAAAAGCGCATGGTGACAAAGAATATCTGAGACAAATGTTTTGCACTAAGGTAATACGCCAGTTAACGCTTTCTTTTTTGACTTTGGGCCGCAAGAGCATGAACCTGCTACACTTGCCCGAACGTAAGTTAAGTCATAGGCTGTTAGATCTTACAACTTTAAAGAAATGACGGCAATTGGGAAATTCACCGGAGGGTTCAATCTCCACACCTTGGATCACAGTAACCATCGAGAGAACAGCAAGGAACTGGCGCATGAACTGAACATCCGCCCTGAGATGCTGTACCGCTGGCGCACAGGGTTCGCGGTACTGTAGGGCGGTAGCTTTCCGGGCCATGGCAGAAAGAAGATGACCGAGGGGGAAAGTGAACTTGAAAGGCTTCTCAGGGAGCTTGCCGATGTGCACACGGAACGTGACATCTTAAAAACACGTGCCAAAGTAAGGCCGTGCGCATCTTCTCCGAAAGCGATGGAAGATATTCCAATTCTTACAGGACAACATGAACAGATTCTCCATTAAGAAGATGCGCAGGGTGCTGAAGGTTAACAGAAGTAGTTATTACGAGCAACCCTGTAGTAGATCGTTACGGAACAGAGAGGTCACGGAGCGAATACGCGGCATCCATGAACGCAGCCGCAGAATGTCCGTGCATCACCGGAACGTTCAAATTAACTGCAAATCCGAAAGATGGCAGCCTATCTTAACTTACTGCCCACTTTTTTGTTGCAAGTCCAGTAAACTCCATCAACTTTGTAAACTTCAAACTGAGCACATGAACGAAGTCTTTTCCGCCATCATCGAAATCCTCAAATACACCGTTCCTTCTGGAATTGTATTCGCAACCGCCTATTTCCTGTTGAAGAAGTTCTTGGAAGAACAGCGCGAGATCACCATCATCCAAGCAAAGGCCGGTGCCAAATCCGAAATGATTCCTACACGCCTGCAAGCGTACGAACGCTTGGTGCTTTTCTTGGAGCGAATTGAACCGAATCAAATGATTCCACGCGTTCATCTTCCTGCCATGACCTCTGGTGTTTTCAAACGCGAATTGCAGCGCACTATCCGCGAGGAATTCGAGCATAACCTTACGCAGCAACTGTATGTTTCGGCTGAAGCATGGAACAAAGTAATAGAGAGTAAAAATGCTGTGAATCAACTTATTGAACTTGCCGCCAAGAACGTTGGCGAAAATACCACGGGTGTTCAGTTCAGTAGTGTTCTGTTTGAAATTTTAAGCAAGGCTGGAGTTTCACCGACCTCAGGAGCGATCAATGTGTTGAAAGCGGAAGCGCGTCAGTTGCTCTAACCCAACACCTTTAACCAATGCAGTTTCAACTCTCGATAATCATCCTATGTTTTCTTGTGTTTTCGAGTATGCTCTCTGGCTGCGTTTCAGAAGTGAATTTTGAGGAACCCCAACCAACAGATGCGAAAGATGAAACGCATTTCAAAAGACGTTTGATCGGAGACTACATCAATACTGATGATGGTTCACGAATGACGGTCGGAAAAGACTTCATCATCCGTCAATGGGATTTTCGACACAACACGGCCAATTTTCAGATTGATTCTCTTGGAGAGTTCAAGACCACTGATGGGATGCTGAGTGATTCGGGCAATCAAGGCGCGCTAAAATGGAACGTTAAAATAGATGGAGACACCGCCCGAATTGAGGGTAGTCTGATTGATACCATCTTTCGTATTGGGAAAGATCAAGTCCTTAGAAACTTCAAAGGATATAGTTTTTTGAATGCCGAGGAGGAAAATGGTTTTTGGACAGTTACACTTCTTTCATCAGAGGGTCAAGGAAAAGTGACTCTCAAGAAACTTCGAGGAGATTCTATCAATCTCGAGAAACTCAAAACCTTGGTCGTTTCAGATGAGATTGATGATGTGGGCTCTACTGTATTTAGAATTAAGCCGTCCAGAAGGGAACTAAAGCGAATCCTTCATTCTGACCTTTTCAAGGATGAGTCTGCGTTCCAAAAAATCCGCTGAGTAGCTAACTGTTGTAACCCCAACTCTTCAGCAGTTCCCTTGCCGCCACGAACGGACTGACCTTTCCGTCCTTCACATCGGAGTTCAATTTCTCCAGTTTGGATGCCGTTTCAGGGTCGCTGAAAAAACGATGGGTCAGTTCTTCCGAAATGGCCTGTTTGAGCCAGTAGTCGTTCTGTTTCGCACGATTGGCTTCCAAATAACCGTTCACACGAACGTGATCAAAGAAACTTTCCGTGGTTGAGAGAATCTCATCCAGCCCATTTCCCAGCGTGGATGAACACGAAAGCACGGGAACCGTCCAATCGCTTTCCTTGGCAGGGAACAGATGCAATGCCTGATGATACGATGCCTTGGCCAACTTGGTGAAACTGGCATTCTCGCCATCATCCTTGTTGATGATGACCACATCGGCCATTTCCATGATGCCGCGCTTGATGCCTTGCAGTTCGTCACCAGCTGTTGCCAAAACCAGCAACACGAACATATCCACCATGGAATGTACAGCTGTTTCGCTCTGCCCAACGCCCACCGTTTCCACCAGAATCATATCGAAACCAGCGGCTTCGCAAAGCGTGATGGTCTCGCGGGTTTTTCGGGCCACACCACCCAAGGAGCCGCCCGCGGCAGTTGGACGAATAAAGGCATTCGGGTCGGCTGAAAGGCGTTCCATCCGGGTCTTATCGCCCAGAATACTGCCATGAGAAATATCACTGCTTGGATCTACAGCAAGCACCGCCACCTTCTTTCCCACAGCGGTGAGTTTTGAACCAAACGCATCAATGAACGTGCTCTTCCCCACTCCTGGAACTCCCGTGATTCCTATTCGTTGGCTTTGACCTGCCTTGCTGGCACACAGCGATAGAAGTTCAGCAGCCTGCTCCAGTTGTTCGTCACGCGTACTTTCCACCAACGTAATGGCGCGTGCGAGTGCCACGCGGTCGCCCGTCATCAGCTTTTCGGCCAGTTCTTTTATGTCGATGGACTTGGACATGCGGCTAAATTACCTCAATTCGATGCGAATTTTCATTCTTTATGAAGCGATAGAATTAATTATCGTAATATTGCGATGAAATGGGATTGACCAAAACACATCAGTTCACCAAAGAACAGAACGACCTTGCCGAGCTAACTAAGGCAATGGCGCATCCAGCACGGATTGCCATTCTTCAGTACTTGAGCAAACAGAACAGTTGCGTGTGCGGAAGCATCGTCAACGAGATCGGATTGGCACAAGCTACCGTTTCCCAACATTTGAAGGCATTGAAAGAAGCTGGATTAATTCAGGGAACGGTTGAAGGCGCAAGTGTCTGTTACTGCTTGAACACCGAGAAAATTGAATCCGCCCAGCAGCAATTGAATGGGCTTCTAAAAAACTGCTGTTCTCCAAATTCCTGCTGCTAAAAAAAATTTGAAATCATTCATCGTAATAAACCGATAATAAAATCACAGAATCATGAAACTATCTGAAGTAAAAGAAGCCTTAAAAGGACTAACAGAATTGAGATTCCGTTTGGAAGACGGAACACAGGTTCCAGCACATTTTCACGTTACTGAAGTCGGCAGCGTGAAGCGACACTTCATTGACTGCGGAGGAACCATCCGTACCGATGAGGCAGTGAATTTTCAACTGTGGTCTTCCTCAGATACCGACCACCGATTGGCCGCCAGCAAACTGCTGAACATCATCCTTCTATCCGAAGAAAAATTGGGGCTGAACGATGCGAATGTGGAAGTGGAATATCAAACCTCCACCATTGGAACCTACGGGCTTGAATTCGATGGCAACGCATTCATTCTGACCAACCTGCAAACGGATTGCTTGGCCAAGGAAAAGTGCGGCATTCCAGAGGAAAAGCAGAAGGTTTTGATCGGGCAGCCAACTCAATCTTCCTGCTGCACACCGGGTGGTGGCTGCTGCTAACTATCTTTAGCGCATGACCGCGTTTCTCCTTTCATACTTTGCCTACAACATATTGGTGGGCTTGGCGCTGACCATTCTCTACCTGATTCAGACCAACGGGCCCAAGACACCTCGGATTCTGCTTTGGTTGTTCTTTTTCCCTGCGGTGGGATTGGGATTCTGGCGGCACGCGCAGATGAAGGAATCAGAAAACCCACTCGTGTTACCGGAAAAATGGTTCATGTGGAAATACATGGTGAAAGTGAATTGGGGTTTCATGCTCATTCTGATGGTCGGTCCACTGGTATTGATCGCGCTTTCTGCACTTGGAATCCTTGCTGGCGGCACCCTCAATTTAGAAAGCTATGGCATGATGACCATGGAAGAGGTCAAAGGCATGATCGGTGCGAGTTTGGTCATGATTGCAGTGCTGTACATCATCATCATGTTCTTTGTGTTGATCATACCGTTTCTGCTGTTGATCGTGTTGCCGAAAAGTCAGGCGCGCTCCATTGAACGGCAGTACTTGTTAGCTCAGAAACGTGCTCAAGCACAGGCAGTTCCCACTCCGAAACCAACGACCAAGCCGATTCAACTTTTTCAGGATGTGCACATTTATGTATTGAGCTGTCTGCATGAGTTTAGCTCGATTTCCTCTTCTCGCAAGAAAGAATTGGAAGATGTGGCGCGGTACATCTCGCAGAAACTGAAACAGCAGGAAACGGTGAATCTCATCTTCATCTGCACGCACAATTCGCGAAGAAGTCAATTGGCGCAGATTTGGGCGGCTGTAGCAGCAGCAAATTATGGCGTTCGGAACGTGCATTGCTTTTCTGGCGGAACGGAGGAAACCAGTTTCGCCAAGCGTGCAGTAGAAACCCTCAAGCAAGCAGGTTTGAAGATCGATGGAACAGTGGGCACCAACCCCCGCTACACTATTCGTTATTCGGATGAAGTGGGTGCTTTGGACTGTTTCTCGAAGAAGTACGACCACGCAGCCAATCCGCAGAAAGGGTTTGCAGCATTGATGACCTGCTCTGATGCCGATGTGAACTGCCCATTCGTGCCAGGCGCGGAAGTACGCTACAAACTGACCTACGAAGACCCGAAACTTTCTGACCGCACCCCACAGGAAGCTGAAGTTTACGAAGTGCGCAGCAGGCAGATTGCCACCGAAATGCTGTACCTTTTCAGCCACGTTTCGTAATGGTACATCGCCATTTTGCGCTGTACAAAGCAGACGGCTATCTCTCGCAGTTCCAAACCAACCAGACCAAGCGGAAGAACAAGAAACTGCTGGGTGAGCTGTTCGATTTCCCAGAAGGAACCATGGCAATAGGCCGTTTGGATGAGCCATCCGAAGGCTTGCTGCTACTGACCACTGATGGTCAGTTCAGCGAGTACATCCGCAGTCAAAAAGTGGAAAAGGAATATTGGGCCCAGGTGGACGGCATCATCACAGATGAGGCTATCAACCAACTTCAAAAGGGCGTTACAATATCTTCGGAATCAGGACCTTACACAACGCTACCATGCAAGGTGGAGCGAATTGAAACCGCACCTTCTCTCCCACCTCGTGGAAAGAAAATCCGCAATGAGCGGCATGGTCCGACATCGTGGATTTCCATCACCCTGACTGAAGGTAAATACCGTCAGGTGCGTAAGATGACCGCAGCTGTTGGTTTCCCTACGCTTCGGTTGGTTCGGGTGCGAATTGGGAATATTCTACTGGGCGATATGCAGCCAAGAGACGTTCAAGAGATATATCCGAAATCCATGTCATTCTGAACTTGTTTCAGAATCTGAAAACTTGATTGGCCATTTAGATGCTGAAACGAGTTCAGCATGACATCCATCTTCTACTGGTCGGTAATCGCAATACGCCCCTACACACTAATCAGTACCTTTGGCGCCCCAAATGCGAACGGTAGCATTCCATACACTCGGCTGCAAGCTCAACTTTTCGGAGACCAGCACCATTGCGCGGCAATTGATCGCTGCGGGCTATCAGCGTGTGGATTTCAAAGAAGCGGCCGATGTCTACATCGTCAACACCTGTTCGGTTACGGACCAAGCAGATGCCACATGCAGAAATATCGTTCGGCAGGCGTTGAAGGCCAATCCGAATGCGTTTGTGGCAGTTATCGGTTGCTATGCGCAGCTGAAACCGAAAGAAATTGCCAGCATTGAAGGCGTGGACATCGTTCTGGGAGCTAATGAGAAGTTCAATATCGTGAGCTACCTCGAAAACTTGGACAAACTTCCTGAAGCCGGCATCCACAGTTGTGAGATAAAGGATGTGAAGGAATTCGTACCCGGATTCTCTTCCAACGATAGAACCCGCACGTTTCTGAAATTACAGGACGGCTGCGATTACTTCTGTTCGTTCTGCACCATTCCGCTGGCGCGAGGAAGAAGCCGCAGTGAGAACATCGCCAATAGCGTGGCCTCCACCAAAGAAGCGATCGCTACGGGCGTGAAGGAAATTGTACTTACGGGTGTGAACATCGGTGATTTCGGAGCGGGAACTGATGAGAACTTCTACCAACTCATTCAGCAGTTGGACAAGCTGCCCGGTGATGTGGAGCGTTTCCGCATTTCCTCCATCGAGCCGAACCTACTGAGTGACGAGATCATTCGTTTCTGTGCCACTTCCGACCGTTTTGTACCGCATTTCCACATTCCGCTGCAAAGTGGCTCTGATGAGATGCTGAAGAAGATGCGCAGACGCTATGATTCGGCTCTGTACCGCAGTCGCATTGAGACCATCAAAGAAGTGATGCCGCATGCGTGCATCGGTGTGGACGTCATTGTGGGTCATCCCGGTGAAACCGAGGAGGAATTCATGAAAACGTACACGTTCTTGAATGAATTGCCCATCTCCTACCTACACGTATTCACCTATTCGGAGCGACCGAATACTACGGCTGTACGTGTGAAAGACGAGGTGGTACCCGTTCCTGAACGCAGACAACGCAACCGTATGCTCACCATTTTGAGCGAAAAGAAGAAGCACGCCTTCTACGAACCATTTGCCGAAACCACGCGCCCTGTGCTGTTTGAGCATGAGGAAAAGGACGGTTTCATGTTCGGATATACGGACAATTACCTGCGGGTGCGCATTCCGTTCGATGCAGCATTGAGTGGTCGCATCGTTGAGACCCATTTGGAACGTTTAGGAATCGATACTGTTTTTGAAGGGTTGCCAGTTGCTTCCACGGGGAACGAGGGGGCTATCATTCGTGAAGACGCTTCCTTCGTCAGCGAAACAAATAGCTAATTTGCCCACCTGCAAATCAACCAACCATGTACCCCAACCTCTACGAACTCTTCTTAGACCTTTTCGGAGTATCCATTCCACCCCTGAAAATGATGCAGAGCTACGGCACCATGGTGGCCTGCGGTTTCATCTTCGCCAGCGTTACGCTTACGCTTGAACTGAAAAGGAAAGAAAAGGAAGGCCTGCTGAAATCGACTTTCAAAAAGGTCTGGGAAGGCAAACCGTCCTCCACCGTGGATAAGGTTCTCAACTCGCTTATCAGTTTTCTGATCGGATTCAAACTGCTGCCGTTGCTTACCAGTTTCGATCTGGTCTTTCCACGCATCAAGGATTTCATGCTTTCGGGCGAAGGAAATTGGTTGGCCGGAGTGCTGATGGGCGGTGGCATGCTGGGTTACATGATCTATGACGACCGCAAGCACGCCACAGACAAGCCTAAAGAAGTGGAAAAGGAAGTGCACCCGAACGAGCATGTTGGGAACATGGTGATTCTGGCCGCCATCGGAGGCATTGGTGGTGCCAAGCTGTTCCACAACTTGGAGAACATTGATGAGATGATGGCCGACCCGATCGGGGCGCTCACTTCTTTCAGCGGACTTTCCTTCTTCGGTGGGCTGCTTTGCGCTGCCGCGATGATCATCTACTATGCCCACAAGCACAAGATCAAAGCATTGCATCTGGTGGATGCCGCTGTTCCCGGATTGGCCATGGCGTACGGTTTCGGACGAATGGGCTGCCAGATAGCTGGCGATGGCGACTGGGGCATTCCGAATGACAGGCCGATGCCCGATTGGTTGAGTTGGTTGCCCGAATGGCTCTGGCGCTACGATTATCCGAATAACGTACTCGACCCGCTGCACCGTGGCAAGGAATTCATGATCGATTATTTCGCACGTCAAGGGTATGAGAGCCTGACAGGCTACGCCTATCCTACTCCACTTTATGAGATCATCATGTCCATCATCATCTTCTCGTTTCTGTGGGGCATGCGCAAACGATTGAAAACCCCGGGCGTCATGGCCTCATGGTATTTGCTTCTCATAGGTACCGAACGTCTGCTCATTGAGCAGATCCGCATCAATAACGAGTACCCAATTCTGGGTGGCATCACACAGGCCGAGATCATCTCAGCGGTGATCATACTGGCAGGTGCTGTAGGCCTCTATTATATGCCCAAAGTGGGGCAACGCTGGGCGAAGTGGTAGCAGTTCAACGCTTTCCGCTAAATACAATGCGTTAGAAACTTCCATCATTGCCAGAGAGGAACTACCGAAGCAATCTCCACATTGCCGGACAGTACTTTCAGAACAACCCGAACAGCTTCTTTCTTTTGGCGGTGTTGGGTCGGTCCAACTGAAGGATGTCGGACACACCGAACTTGTCGAAGCCATCGAAAAGGGCCTCCACGCCTTTGTTCATCTTCACGTTCACCTCCTCGTCATAGAGCGGGATGAGTGTATAGAAATCAATGGACCTGTTCTCCAGTTTCAGCGTGTGGAATTCCTGACCGAAGACGATGGACGGCAACAGCACCATGGTGTTCAGTTTGGTGTTGGGCGCAAAAGGCCCGGCCGGGTCTCCGTTCGGAATCGTATGCCCATAACCCAACCACGTATTATATTGGTGTGGGAACCGCGCCAACATCTTCAGCCAGCGCACGGGCCAATAGTTCCTGTCATCCTTGAAATCGTCTTCCGATATTTTCCAATCGGCT
>WGMW01000051.1 GCA_016124845.1 Flavobacteriales bacterium | reverse complement strand
GTCATCTCGCCCTTTTCCACCTGGTCCACAACGGCCAGTTTAAAGCCCAGATTGTAATCGCGCTGACTACGCCTTTTCCTTTTATCCTCTCGTTTTTCCATAATAGGTCGATTTGTTGTCAACCTATTTTAGGACGGGACACCTGCCAATGGTAAAAAGCCTCGCTGGTGGCGCGGCTCGTTTCCTCCACAAACTTGGCATCGAACAGCATTTTCCGCTTCAGATCACGGGCGGTCAGTTCAATATTCCGTGCCTGTTTTTTCTCCTTCGGAAGATCGGCCAATAGGCCATCCACCAACTTTTTCAGTTCGGGATCAACTAACTTTTCATGCGCCAATTTCGATAGCGTTCCGATCTGCTGTGCCCTGCGCGCATGACCGTTCTTCGGCATGTACGTTTCCAGATCCCAATGCAACAGCGCGGTGGCGTAAGAGATGTCGGCAATTTCAGAAAGCAGTTCGGTGTAACGCGTGTAATCAGACATGAGGCAATTAGCGGATTAGCGAATGTGACAATTAGTAAATGTGGCTGCGAATGTAGGATAATCCTCCGCCTCGTTCCTCGGCACCTCCTTTTGAAGGAGGAAGGGCCTCATTCCCCCTTTCAAAGGGGGTGGACGGAAAATGAAGCTTGCGGAATTTTCTGGACGGGGGATTTTTTGCTTAAAATCGTGCTTCAATTTTTAACACCCACACCACAGATGAACAAGGGAAAAACGAATGGCGCCAAAGCATTACTCGATACGTTGATGAACGCAGGTATCGACACCTGTTTCACCAATCCGGGAACTTCGGAAATGCATTTTGTAGCTGCGTTGGATGACAGCGACATGCGGGCCGTGCTCACGCTTTTTGAAGGTGTGGCCACAGGCGCAGCCGATGGTTACGCACGGATTGCAGGAAAACCTGCCGCCACGTTGCTTCATTTGGGTTGTGGCCTCGGAAACGGCCTTGCCAATTTGCATAATGCGCGGAAAGCGCGTGTACCAATGGTGAATATTGTAGGCGATCACGCCACGTACCATACTCAGTACGATGCGCAGCTTCAGTCCGATATTGAAACCGTAGCGAAGAACGTTTCCACGTGGGTGAGAACCACACAGGAGACAAGCAAGATCGGTGAAGATGCAGCGGAAGCGGTCAAAGTCGCAATCGGTGCTCCGAATCAGATTTCCACGCTCATTCTGCCAGCCGATGTTTCTTGGGGAGAAGGCGGAACGGCCATCTCAGATTTCACACAACCTGCGCCAGAACAAGCTTCTGATGAAGTGGTCAACAGCATTGCCGAAGTATTGAAAAACTCAGGTAAGAAAACTGCTATTCTGCTTGGCAGAAGAGTGATTTTGGAGGACGGGCTGATGCTCGCTTCCAAGCTTTCGGAAAAGACCGGAGCGAAACTGTTCACCGAAGTATTCCCAACTCGCTTGCAGCGTGGTGCGGGATTGCCGAACGTGGAGCGCATCGCCTACTTGGCCGAAATGGCTTCGGTGCAATTGGGTGGCTACGACCATCTTATTCTTATTGATGCTAAAGCGCCTGTTTCATTCTTCGCTTATCCAGACAAGAAGAGTTACCTCGTGCCAGATGATTGCAAACTGCACGATCTTGTAACGAAGGAGCAAGATGCCATGAAGAGCTTGGAAGCGTTGGTTGCTGCAGTTGGCGCAACCGAAACCGCTCCGAAACTTCAAGAAGCCGCACGCCCAAAATTGGGAGCAGGAAGCCTGAATGCAGAGAAAGTGGCACGAGCAGTTGGTGCGTTTCTTCCAGAGAATGCCATCATTTCGGACGAATCGCAGACATCAGGTTTGAAGATTCCTTTCCACACGGCAGGCGCGCCAAAGCATGATCTGCTGACCCTCACAGGCGGTGCCATCGGACAAGGTTTACCTGTTGCGTTGGGTGCAGCGGTGGCAAGTAGAAACCGTCCTGTGCTGGCGCTTATTGGTGATGGCGCTTCCATGTATACGATTCAGGCGTTATGGACCATTATGGCCGAGAATCTGGATGTAACGACCGTGATTCTGAACAACGGTTCGTACGCCATTCTGAATATCGAGTTGGAAAGAGTGGGAGCCGAGAAGGTCGGGCCGAAAGCCAAGGCGCAACTAGATATTTCCAAGCCGGGAATCGATTTCGTTTCCATCGCACATGGAATGGGAATGCCTGCTGAACGCACCCGTACAGCGGAGGAATTTAATAAGGCGTTGGAAAACGCATTCCGTGAACCCGGACCGCATTTGATTGATGCCGTGGTGCCAAGCGAATACGAAGGTTTTAAATTGAAAGCGTTGCCTTATCTGTTGAATTCATTGGATAAGATTCCGAACTCGTGGGCGAAGGCGCTGAAGAATAAGTTGGCTCCGTAACTCATACTCTGGAATACATTTTATAGCCACAGATGCACGGATTTTCACGGATTACTCATATTAAATTCTCTGTGACAATCTGAGTTCATCTGTGAATCTGTGGCTAATTCATGTTCAATTTTTTCGAATGAACTGAATAGCCACGCTCAACCAGCCGGCTACCAATATTAATCCACCAATTGGTGTAATTGGGCCAAGTGCTCGAACGCCCTCCATTCCATGAATGGGAATGGTGGAAAGTAGGAAAATGGAACCTGAGAAAAACAGCGTTCCAATGGCGAAAAGCCAAAGCGAAACTTTCAGGTTTACATTAAACTGTTTGCTCAGTACAACGGCCAAAATCATGGCGAAAATGTGGTAATACTGATACCGTACACCTGTGGCAAAACTGTTCAGTTGCACATCACTCAATTTGCCTTGCAAACCGTGTGCGCCAATGGCTCCAAGGATGACGGTTATCGCTCCAAGTACAGTTGCAAATACGATCCAGTTTTTCATTGTATTAGTTTATTGAAAGTGTAATTCGCATTCGGGACATTGAGTTTCGTTGCCTTCAAGTTTCCAGCCGCATGCTGGACAAACCCCTTTTACAACCGTTATGTTCTCAGATTTAGCAACACGTGGTGAGTTGAAGAACTTCCTACGGTTTCGTGCTTTCTTAAACGTTAAAATTGGTTTTTGGAAATAGGTGGTTTCTACCTCTAACCACAGCTTAATTCCTTTGCCATTTGAATTCCGAGTATCGATTATTAAGTACTTCTTATCAGTCCAAGTAACAGAAATTCCGTTGATTCTGATTATAGAGAAGGAAACTCTAATTGATGGGGGCTTAGTAAAACAACCATCTTTCCAATCAAGATTGGATGGATATCTTGACTCTATCAGAGTCAATTCATTTTTACGTAGAAATTCGCTGATTTCACTACCATAACTGTAGAAATAACGGTACCTCCAAATTCTTAGTTGATGGTAGGTAATCCAAGCAATGAATAGAACACAGAACCCAACAAAAACTACTGTTAGAAATTCTTCCATTACTCTTAAATCAACCCATCCTTATCATACAACGCAACTCCTTTCGCCACCATTTCGGTGATCTCTTTTTCCAGTTCGGGGCTTAGCTTTTTGATGTGAAAACAGCTTTTGCCCTTCAGGCATTTCTTCAGTTCGTCTGATGGCGCAAACTCGGTTGGGTGCGTGTAAATAGGGAAGTAGTACAATCGGATGTCCTTCGGCTTAGGTACAACACTTCCGAAATAGAAGCCGTCCACTTTCTGCTTGCCTTGCATCACTTCCTTTTTGCCGCAAACTTCCAGCACATTTTTCTCGTCCTTCCGAACACGCAAGGTCGGTGTGTGCGATTTCAAAATCCCGCGAAGCGTAGCCTCAATTTCGTTCAGGTCTGTTTTCATGCTGTGAAGATAGTCGATGGTCGATAGTCAATGGTCCACAACCCAGTTGTTTCGGATTTCTGTCTTCGCATATTCGAATTCATTCGTAATTCGTAACCCATAAACAACAGATTTTTTCACCTTTGAGGCCATGCAGAAGAACATTCTTGTCATAGGCGCAGGGCGGTCGGCCACAACGCTGATTGACTATTTCCTGCAACATGCCGAAGCGCTCGATTGGCACATAACCGTGGGCGATATTTCGGAAGAATTGGCGCAGAAGAAGATTGGTTCACATTCGCGCGGAAGTGCCATCAAGTTTGATGTGCTGAATGAAGTACAGAGGCGCGAGGAGGTTTCCAAGGCAGATGTGGTGGTAAGTATGCTTCCTGCAAGTATGCACATCGAAGTGGCGAAGGATTGCCTCGAACTCGGGAAACATCTGACAACGGCTTCCTATATCTCGAAGGAGATGAAGGCGTTGAACATGGAGGTCGAAGCGAAAAATCTACTGTTTCTGAACGAGATCGGTCTTGATCCAGGCATCGATCATCTCTCTGCCATGAAGCTATTGGATGAGATTCGTGCCGATGGCGGAAAAGTGGAGCATTTCGAAAGCTTCACAGGTGGATTGGTGGCGCCCGAAAGCGATGACAATCCGTGGCACTACAGAGTTCGACCAAATTACACGAAACCGCACAGTTCAGGTATTATCTCAATTATTGACAGAAAACAATCTTTTGATCCCAGGTCTAAGAATCTCTGAAGACGTGGACAGTTCCAGTAATAGTATGGTTTATGTTATTATAATCATCGTACGTTCCACTGAACGTAATGTCCACATACCCACCAACTGGACCAAAGTTGTTCAAGTTAAAAATGATGTCTGTGTTTGCTGATGATTGCCACCAAGGAATTCCTCCAGACATAGATACGGTCATGCCTGTGTTATAGTCAAAATTATATGATCCAACCGTTTGCGAAGCAGACCTTAAATAAACAAATCCGTTGCTCGGAGTAGTTCCTTCAATGCTGATAGTATCTGACGATGATGCACAGGAAATAGGCGCAAATACAACTACTGGAGGGTTGGAGTCTATCGCGTAGTTAATGTATTCTGAAACCGAATTACAGGCGATGAGGTTTCCTAAGTCAGTAACCGGAGAAACTAAGGGTACTGTATTTAAACTTGTCTCCTGAAGGCTATTATAATCGAAACCTTGAACGGTTAAGGTTGTCGGCACATTGCAGAATAGTACAGGCATGTTAATTGTCCCGTTTGTCAAAATCTGAGTATATTCTTCCGAACCAACGTTCAATAGAACATAACCATCGGTTACCAGATTATTGTTACAATCATAGAATACACCAGTTACCTGAACCGAATTAGAAGTAGTAAGTGGTACAGCAAACGTTTCACTGTTTGCGCTACCTGTGGCATAAGGACCTACATTAAAGGTTTCTAATGGGTTGCCACATTGATTATCTACTTCGATGATGATAGCTTGATTGGAGGGGATATACGTATAGAAAGTACCATCGGAGCTTGTGTGTCCAATTGTAGAAGCATTCGGTGTGATAACAAAAACTGCTACATTGGATAAGGGAAATCCATTTTGGTCTTCAGCCCAACCAAGAACCAGAGCACTGGCTGAAAAAGCATCGCAATTCCAAAAAGAAAAGTGGGTTACATCTCCTACATATTCTCCGTTGATCAAAGTAGCTTCACCTCCTTCTATCCAGTAACCGGCCACTTCATCAAAATGCCACAAAGGAATTGTTGCAGGAGCATTTGCTGACTGAGCTGCATCCAATGGCATATGAATGGTCGCATTGGATCCTTCAGCTATTTGCAGTTTTTCGCCAGTTGAGCCGGTTAATTCAACTGCTATCATTCCGTACGTTTCCAATACGCCAGCCTCTTCATCTTTATTTTGAGCGTAAAGCATGCCAGGCATTTGGTCTGCCGTGGCATCTGCCATAGGGGGCATGTATTTAAAGGACACATTGACCGAACCCGTGTACACGTTTCCAGTTGCGTCAACATATTCTCCTTTGAAATCTACTTTCGCTCCATCAGGAAGAGAAATGGTTTTTTCTTCTCCAGAATTTACGGTTCCTGCAATATCCTTGGTCAGTAGTGTTATTCTGATGTTGTTAGTGGCCGTGGTAGAAGGAATGACGGATCTGGACCCTAAAAAATAGCCGGATTTCACGGCAGTTACGTAAGCTAATTTTTCGTTAACACTGGCGTTTGAAATCATGAACACACCATTATTGTCAGTAGTGGCGGTCTTGTCTCCTGCTGTTATGGCAACTCCAGAAACGGGGCTTCCGGATTCGTCTTTTACCACACCGAAAAATTTGGCATGCACGGTCGAACCCAGGTTGAGGGTTGCTTCAGTAGGATAGTTTGTAACAGGTGGCTCTTCCACCAACTGTTCTTTTTTGCAACCTATTGCAAGTACGGTAATTAAGAGTAGGATCTTTTTCATAACGCGGAGTTAACAATCGGAGAAAAGTAACACTTTATTTTAATTGTACGTGTTGATTGTGTTGCGGGTGTTGAATTTCTATTTTCATTGGCAAATCGACCTGCTTGCGCGTTTACCTTCCGTGAGAACGCTTCACTAAGTTGCAATACGTACCCTCAGCTTCCTTCAAAACGCCCATTTTCATTTCCATTGCAACCATCTAAAATTCCAATACGGTTGCATCAGGTTTTATTACGGCCGTAAAGTCTTTTGGTAGGGTTATCTACTTGACCTTTGGCATCGATTATTGATCAGACTTTCCGTTTCAGGTTGCTGACATTGAAGTGTTGTTCACCGAGCCGTATTGCAAACTGATATGTCAGACCCTGAAATAAATTCAGGGTGACGGTCATTCTTAGGCCGTTCGTTTATTGATCGCGCATTCGTCATATTCGCACATTATTCGTAATTCGGAACCAATGAGTTGGAGAGAAAACGACCGAAAGGCAGTCTGGCACCCATTCACGGCCGTGAAGGAAGATACGGTCAACGTGCCGATTGTGCGTGGAGAAGGAGCATGGTTGATCGATGCAGATGGAAAACGCTATTTGGATGCGATTTCCAGTTGGTGGGTGAACTTGCATGGACATTCGCATCCTTACATTGTGAAGCGTGTTGCAGAACAGGTTCAGCAATTGGAACACGTGATGTTTGCGGGTTTTACACACGAACCAGCGGTTGAACTGGCTTTTCGCTTACTGGAGAAAATGCCAGAGCAATTCACGAAGGTTTTCTACTCTGATAATGGTTCAACGGCCGTGGAGGTCGCGTTGAAAATGGCGTTCCAATATTGGTTCAATAAAGGTACTCCACGGAAGAAAGTGATTGCGCTGGAAGATGCGTATCATGGAGATACATTCGGTGCTATGGCTGTTGGTGGAAGAGGCGTGTTTTCTAAGCCATTCGACCCGTTTTTGTTTGAGGTGGAATTCATTCCGACACCAGTTTCGGGAAAAGAAAGTGAGGCTTTAGATAGATTGTTTCAAATAATTGAAAAAGAAGAAGTTGCTTCTTTTATTTATGAGCCGTTGGTGCAAGGAACTGCAGGTATGCAGGTCTATTCTCCTGAGGTGTTGGACAAGATGATTTCCATGTGCCGAGAGAAGGGAATTATCATTATTGCTGATGAGGTAATGACAGGTTTTGGACGTACGGGTTCCATGTTCGCGATGGACCAGTGTCAACAGAAACCAGACCTGATCGCATTGAGCAAAGGCATTACGGGCGGTTTCCTTCCAATGGGCGTGACGGTCTGCACTGAGGAAATGCACAATTCGTTCTGGACCGATGATGAAGCAGGGACGATGAAAACCTTCTTGCATGGCCATTCCTACACGGCAAACCCGTTGGCTTGTGCTGCGGCATGCGCCAGTCTCCACCTGATGGAAAAGGATGAAACGTGGGAAAACGTCAAACGCATTGAACAGCAGCACTCAGGCTTTGCCAAGGAAGCCGCAGAATTGAGCGGTGTGGCAGCCGTTCGCCATAAAGGCACCATCTTGGCCATCGAATACGAAACAGGCGCTCAGACGGGCTATTTCAACTCGCTACGCGACCGTTTGTACGATTTCTTCTTGGAGCGCGGCATTGTTCTCCGTCCGTTGGGGAATATCATTTACATTATTCCTCCTTATTGCATTACAGAAGAGGAATTGAATTTGGTTTATCAGTCCATTCGAGAATTCAAAGCATGAGAACGCTACTTCAGCCAAGTGATTTTGAAAGTATTGTCGAGCGAGTGAACTCGTTGGATGGTTCGGAAACGCGACTTTGGGGAACGATGTCCGAAAGTCAGATGCTCGAGCATTGTCGCAAGCAGATTGAAATGGCAATCGGGAAAATTCCGACCAAACCACTTTTTCCGCGACCGCTGCAATGGTTGACCAAGATCACGTTCGGATACTACATTCCTTGGCCGAAGAACTTGATCACGGCACCAGAAATGGTGGCGAGAAGTGAAGACAAATTGGAGATTGAACTTGAGAAGTTGCTTGCAGTCGTTTCAGCTTTTGTTGAGGCTGAAAAGCTCTATCCACATCCGATTTTCGGAAACCTTACCAAAGAAGATTGGGGTTTGATCATTTACAAGCACCTCGACCATCACTTGCGGCAATTCGGTAGTTGACTGAACCGGAAAGACGCGGAGAATTCCGCCAAGGGCGCAAAGAAAAAATTAGCGAACTCAGCGTAAACTTTGCGCCTTTGCGGTTAAGAAATCAACCCTCACGCTTCTTGAGCCACTCTTCCCAAGGAGTTTGCTTGTAAGCTTCAGTTGCCAAGTATTCAAGAATGGGCTGCATCTCTTTGGCATCGCGATAGCCGGGAAGTGGTTGGATCATGTTCATGTGTTCATCCAGAAACACGATGGTCGGGTAACTCATTTTGCCTTGTAGCAGTTCACTTGCCACTTCGTTGTAGCCTCGTCTTCCGTTCGCAATGTACTCGTAAGTCTTTCCACCAATCGTAATCGGTTCCTTCTGCTCGGCATCAAGCTTTACCGCGTAGTAGTTTTCGTTCACATACTTCACAAGTTCAGGGTCGCTGAAAGTGGTAGCATCCATACGCTTGCACCAGCCGCACCAATCGGTGTAAACATCAATAAGGATTTTGCGAGGCACTTGTTGGCGGAGTTTGTCGGCTTCTTCCAAGCTCACCCAGTTGATCTTGTCGGATGGTTCGGTTTCAGCGGGTTTCCAAGCAGAAAGCGCGGTTGAAACCGTGATGAGCGTTAGAATAAAGAGCGTTTTGAAATGCATGATACAAAGTTAAAGGTCGTGGTTGGGCATTGCAAAGATCAGGCCGCAAAGCGGATTTACAATTGACAATTGGCGATAGACGATTTGCAATGTACTTCTCTGCGTCCTTGTGCTTTGGCTTGAAAATGTTTTCGATTTCTTGAAACAACCGTAATCTGCGGTTAACGTGCTGGCAGACTGCTGATTATACTTTTGTGTAAACCTACAGAAAGGATTAGATGCTCTCAGGAAACAGAGCCGTTATCCCACCACATTTACACACATCCTGCCCTGACAGGAACTGGAAACCGACCCCTCCGAATTTCGGTACGCAGGTAATTGAATCGACTACCATGAAACAGAGACTTGAGGCGCATTGGCGCCTTTTTTTGTGCGCGGCCATTCGTGCTGCGTTCCGCTTCGCCAAGAAATATGACACGCCCAAACCAATAAATCCGACCACATGAAATTTGAAGACAGACGCCCCGTAGAAACCGTGATCATCAGCGATACGCATCTTGGCACGTATGGTTGCCATGCCGAAGAACTGGTGCGTTATCTCAAGAGTATTCGTCCAGAGAAGCTGATTCTGAACGGTGATATCATCGACATCTGGCAGTTCAGCAAAAGCTATTTTCCGAAGGATCACATTCGTGTGATAAAGGAGATAACGAACATGCTTTCGAAGGGAGTGGAAGTGCATTACATTCCTGGAAATCATGATGAGTTTGTGCGAAAATTCTGTGGACAGACCATTGGAAATCTTCATATCGACAACAAGGTTGTGCTGGAATTGGACGGTAAGCAGTCGTGGATATTCCATGGCGATGTGTTCGATGTAAGCATGCGCTATTCGAAGTGGATCGCCAAATTGGGTGGACAGGGCTACGATCTGCTGATCCTGTTCAATCGCTGGGTAAACCGTTGGTTACAACGATTCGGAAAAGAGAAGATATCGCTTTCAAAACGGGTGAAAGACAGCGTGAAAGCGGCTGTGAAGCACGTGAATGATTTCGAGACCACAACGGCTTTGATCGGCATTTCGAACGGTTACGACAGCGTTATATGTGGTCACATCCATAAACCGATCATCAAGACCATCAAAGGTGGTGACGGGGAGATCACGTACATGAACAGTGGCGATTGGATTGAGAACCTTACCTCGCTGGAATACAATGATGGCAAATGGTCGCTCTATCGCTATGAAGAGGATGAAATGATGAAGGATTTCACGCTTCAGCCAGATATGGTCATTGAGCAGACCAGTCAGGAGATTCTGTTCGGGCTAATTGAGGAATTCAGTTTCAAACGTGCATGAGAATACTTTACGCCATACAAGGAACGGGAAACGGCCATTTGAGCCGTTCGATGGAGATCATTCCGCATTTGCAGAAACGTGGACACGTGGATGTGCTGCTGAGCGGCAATCAGTGCGAACTGAAACTGCCGTTCGAAGTGCGTTACCGTTTTCACGGTCTCAGCTTTATTTTTGGGCAGAAAGGCGGGGTCGATTTTGTGAAGACGTACAACAACAATCGTGTGAGACGTTTCATGCGCGAGGTGAATTCTTTGGATGTTTCGCCATACGATCTGGTTGTTTCCGATTTCGAACCTGTTTCGTCTTGGGCGTGTTTTCTGGCGCAGAAGCGCATTATTGGGCTGAGTAACCAAGCTTCCATTCTCACCGAAGGTGCTCCGGTGGCAGAAAGCGATGACCTTATTGGTAAGTTCATTCTGAAGCATTACGCACCCGTTTCTCAGGCTTATGGATTTCACTTTCAGCGATACAATCCAAGCATTTTCACGCCCATTGTCCGAAAGGAAGTACGCGACCTGAATGTTTCGAATAACGGACATTATCTGGTTTACCTGCCAGCGCACAGCGATGAGCGCATCGTCAAAGCGTTGAAGAAATTCCCCGAAGTGGACTGGCAGGTGTTTTCCAAGCATAGCAACGAAGCGTTCATTGATGAGAATGTTTGGCTTCGCCCGATCGACAATTCGCAGTACCTCGAAAGCCTTTCAAGCTGCGCTGGATTGCTCTGTGCGGCTGGTTTTGGAGCAACAACAGAAGCACTTTTCCTCGGGAAGAAATTGTGTGTGGTTCCAATGAAAAAGCAGTTCGAGCAGCAATGCAATGCATTGGCATTGAACCAAATGGGAATTCCCGTAATCAAGTCTCTCAAGAAGAAATGGCTTCCGCAGATTGCCGATTGGCTGATGGAGGAGAAGCCCATCCGCGTCAACTATCCCGACAATGCTGAGGAGATCGTAAGTACCATTCTCCGAAACGAAATTCTGGATGCGCCAAATCCGAGCGAAAAGCGGTTGATGGCCGGTTTTGGATAGCGTTTGACAACTTGTGAATTGCTTGCCGCCAGTGTTCCAAACGGAATAGGCTTCATTGACTATTTTCGGCAGTCTAAGCAATTCAGATGAAGATCAGAAAAGTACTTGTTGCCAATCGTGGCGAGATTGCCATCCGCATTCTGCGCGCCTGTGTAGAATTGAAGCTGCGCACGGTGGCCGTTTACACGTTCGAAGACCGCTATTCGCTGCACCGCTATAAGGCAGATGAGAGCTATCAGCTCGGTAAGGACAACGAGCCACTGAAACCGTATCTCGACATTGACGAGATCATCAACCTGGCGTTGGAGAAGAATGTGGATGCCATTCATCCTGGCTACGGTTTCCTTTCTGAGAACGAGGAATTTGCCCGCAAGTGCCGCGAGAATGGCATCATCTTCATTGGTCCTGAACCTGAGGTGATGGCCCAATTGGGCGATAAAGTTGCGGCCAAAGAAGTGGCCAAGCGCTGCGAAGTACCGATCATTGAAAGCAGCGAGAAAACGCTGACCGATGTGAAAACGGCTTTAGCCGAGGCGAAACGTATCGGATTTCCTGTGATGCTGAAGGCCGCTTCGGGTGGCGGTGGACGTGGTATGCGTGTCATTCGCGAAGCGGAGGAATTGGAAAATGCCTTCAATGAGGCCAAGCGTGAGGCTGGAAGAGCCTTTGGTGACGACACGGTTTTCTTGGAGAAGTTCATTGAGAACCCGAAGCACATTGAAGTGCAGATCGTGGCTGATAATGAAGGCAACACGATACACTTGCACGAACGAGATTGTTCCGTTCAGCGCAGGTTTCAGAAAGTAGTGGAAGTGGCACCCGCCATGGGCTTGGGGCAGGACGTGCGCAAACGGCTGTTCGATTACGCCATCAAGATCGCCAAAGCGGTCAAGTACAATAATGTAGGAACGGTTGAATTTCTGGTTGACCCGAATGGCGAGATTTTCTTCATTGAGGTGAATCCACGTATTCAGGTGGAGCATACCGTTACGGAAATGGTCACGGGTATTGATATCGTGAAGCTCCAGATCCGCATTGCGATGGGTTTCAAACTCTACGAGGATGAGATTGCCATTCCCGACCAGACAGCCATCAGTGTGAACGGTTTCGCGATTCAATGTCGTATTACGGCCGAAGACCCTGAGAACGATTTCAAACCCGATCACGGAACGTTGATCACGTACCGACCAGCCGAAGGTTTTGGTATTCGACTCGATCCGGGAAGCGTGTATTCTGGCGTGCGCATCAGCCCGTTTTTCGACTCGTTGTTGGTAAAGGTCTGTTCGCATTCGCGAACGCTGGATGGTGCGGCACGGAAGATGACGCGCTGCTTGCAGGAATACCGAATTCGAGGCGTAAAGACCAACATCCGTTTTGTGGAGAATATTGTCAACCACGATGTTTTCAAGCGGGGAGAGGCCACGGTCAACTTCATCAAAGAGCACCCAGAACTGTTCAAGTTTGTGGTGCCAAGGGACCGCGCCACACGGATTGTCAAGTTCTTGGGTGAAATTTCGGTGAACGGAAATCCCGATGTGAAATTTGTTGATGAGAACAAGGTTTTACTTAAACCTGTGGTTCCTGAGTACGAACGGTTTTCGGCCTACCCAAAGGGAACCAAAGATCTGCTGAACGAACTCGGTGCGGAACGTTTTGCCGAATGGCTTCGCAAGGAAAAGTCCATCCATTACACGGATACCACTTTCCGCGATGCGCATCAATCGTTGTTCGCTACGCGGATGCGTACGTTCGATATGCTGCGAGTGGCCGAGAGTTATGCGAAAAATCACCCAGAGATATTCAGTTTTGAGGTTTGGGGCGGAGCCACGTTCGATGTAGCACTGCGCTTCTTGCACGAAGATCCGTGGGAGCGCTTGGCTGAACTCAGAAAGGCCATTCCCAATGTGCTGTTGCAAATGCTTATCCGTGGTTCGAACGGAGTTGGATACAAGGCATATCCCGACAATATGGTCGAGAAGTTCGTGGAAAAATCGTGGGAAACAGGCGTGGACATCTTCCGCATATTCGACAGTCTGAACTGGATGAAGGGCATCGGCCCGTGCATCGAATATGTGCGTTCGCGCACCGAAGGAATTGCCGAAGGTGCCATGTGCTATACGGGCGATATTCTCGATCCGCAGCGTAGCAAATACAACCTCAACTACTACCTGCAACTCGCCAAGGATATTGAGAACGCAGGCGCACACATTCTGGCCATTAAAGACATGGCCGGATTGCTGAAACCGTATGCGGCAACCGAGTTGGTGACCGCTTTGAAGGACACGGTGAAAATTCCGATCCATCTGCATACGCACGATACATCATCACTTCAGCCAGCAACGTATTTAAAGGCAATTGAAGCGGGTGTTGACGTGGTGGATGTGGCGCTTGGTTCAGTTTCTGGGCTAACCTCGCAACCCAATTTCAATTCGGTGGTGGAAATGATGCGTTTCCATGAGCGGGAACAAAAGGTTGACATTCATAGGTTGAATGAATTCTCTAATTATTTCGACCGCGTGCGCGACCATTACTATCCGTTTGAAAGTGGATTGAAGGCCAGCACTGCCAGTGTGTTCGAACACGAAATTCCAGGTGGGCAGTATTCTAACTTGAAGCCACAGGCCACGGCACTTGGACTTGCCGAGAAGTTTGAGGACATCAAATTGATGTATGCCAAGGTGAATGATCTGTTTGGAGACGTGATCAAGGTAACGCCATCTTCAAAGGTTGTTGGCGATATGGCGCTGTACCTCGTTTCCAACGGTTTTACCATAGAAGACGTGATGGAAAAGGGCGATACCATTTCGTTCCCGGAGAGTGTGGTCGATTTCTTCATGGGGCGTCTTGGTCAGCCACATGGCGGTTTCCCGAAGGAGTTGCAGAAGATCATCCTCAAAGACAAAGAACCGTTTACCGATCGTCCGAACAGCCACTTGGAGCCGATTGATTTCGAAAAGGGATTTGCCGAGTTCAAGAAGAAATTCGATGCTTCGCTGAAAATGACCGATTACCTCTCGTACCTCATGTACCCGAAGGTGTTTGAAGATTATTACGCCAAGAAAAAAGAGTACGGAGACATCTCGAAAGTGCCAACGGGCAACTTCTTCTTCGGTATGAAGCTGCGCGAGGAAACGTTGGTGGAGATAGGCGAGGGCAAGAACATCATCATCGAACTGCTCTCCATCGGACCTGCTGATGATAACGGAATGCGCACGCTATTTTTCCGGGTGAACGGCATGACCCGCAACATTGAAGTGCTCGATAAGAGCCTGAACATTCAAAAAGTAGAGAATGAGAAGGCTGATAAGAACGACCCGAATCAGATCGGAGCTCCGTTGCAAGGTCTGCTGAGCAAAGTCTTGGTGAAGAAAGGCACCAAGGTGAAGAAGAACCAGCCGCTGTTCATCATCGAGGCTATGAAAATGGAAACCACCGTTACGGCTTCGGAGAACACCACTGTTAAACGAACAGTGCTTGAAGAAGGAACACTTGTGGAGGCTGATGATCTTGTGTTAGTTACTGGCTAATTGTTACTTATAGTCCGTTGTATCATTGACTGCATTCAGTCAATTTTAGCAGATGGACATTCGCATAAAATTAGGTGAACGAATACGTGTGCTGAGAAAGACGAAAGGTCTCAGTCAGGAGAAGTTTGCGGCCATCTGTGAACTTGACCGAACCTATATTGCTGGTATTGAGCTTGGTAAAAGGAATGTCTCGCTGTTGAACATTGAGAAGATCGCCAGTGGGTTGGAATTACGGTTGGAACAACTTTTTGAGGGACTATGAAAAAACTGAAAATCAAGAATGACGAGATTCATGAGTTGGTGGTTGGCGAAACTATTGCGTTCCCAAAGTACACCACTCAATTGATGAATTTGGCGAATTCCAACGCTCAGGGAACGAGGCCAAAGGTCGTTGGTCAGATGAGTGAACTGATTCAGGAGTTTACTGGGAACGACATCAAGAGTTGGGAAGTTTGGTACAAGGAACGAAACCCAGATGCTATTCAGAATGCGACCGACAGGATTTATGATATGGTCAAGAACTTTCAGAAGTCCATATTATTGATTGATCGGGGGATGATCGAGCGATGGGTTGAAGATCTTGTTGTGAACAAGACCTTTGTGGGTTTAAGGTTTCAAGAAGCAATTCTGAAGAAGATAGCCGAGGCGAAAGGTGAAAACTACCGTCTCGCAAATCCAAGCGAGGAAAGCCAAGGAATTGATGGTTACATAGGCTACGTGCCTGTGAGCATCAAACCTCTGAGCTATCAGTCAAAGGGGAATTTGGTGGAGGAGATAGCTGTACAGATGGTCTTCTATGAGAAGAAGAAAGATGGTTTGGTCATTTATTATGATTTTTGATTAGAAAAATCATAAACACTTTAAAAATGGCAACACCTCAACAATTAGCGAATTTCTTACAAGACGGTAGGGGTAATTCGCAAACGGGAACAATTCATTGAAAACAATCTTCACATGTCTCATGGCAATACAAACGAACCTACTCGTGCGTTGATTGCTGATTGCATATTGAATCACGATTATCCTATTGGAAGTAACAGTCAAGGGTATTTTTTGATAGATAATCAGAATGAATTGAACGAAGTTGTTCAATCTCTACAACGTAGAATTCAGGGCATTCAAAATCGCATTGCTGCATTACAAAGAGGTTGGCAGAGAAGAAATCAATCTCGACTTAACGGCAACAACTGGCCTAAATAGTAGAAAAAAGACTGTCTTTGCTCATCACGTCCAGTACGGGTTTTGTGAGATAAGTGGCTGAGACAACCTCTTTTTCCCTTTTTATGGAATCGATGTAATTGATCAGGATGTCAGTTTCCTGCTTGGTCACAACAGGAAAGTCATAGTTCGCATTATGATGTTTGAACGCATCTTGGCCTTTTTGCTCGGTGCGTTCTGAAACGAACCGCAGATGGTCAAGAATACGCTTCCGTACAACATTGTTGAATTCTGTCAGGCAAGTTTCATTGAATGAGCCGAGAATGACATGTTTCAGTTCAGGATCGATCTCTATGCCAATACTGTTTCTTCCAGATGTAAGCGCAGCTAACGAGGTTGTCCCTGTCCCAACAAATGGATCCAGTATAGTGTCTCCCTTTACCGAGAACATATTAATGAGTCGATAGGCCAATTCAAATGGGTAGGCGGCACTACGTTCCCTCGTTCGCTCATTGTTCAACTTCTGTTTTATTCCTTTCAGATCCCAAAGGTCTGAGAACCAACTGTTTCGTTCTTCCCAGAAGAAGGCGCTCTCAGAACGGTTTTTAGCATCCAATTTCGTTTCGAACTTCCTCTTACCACCCTTGCGGAGAATTAAGATGTATTCATGTTCCAGCGTCACATAGGCACCAGGCGGTAACATGCCCGAACCCATGAATTTGTTCGGGGCGTTGGTCTGTTTCCGCCACAGTATATTAGGCAAATTCGAAAATCCGATGTTGATGCAATGACTGAGAATTCTTGAATGGTTCGGATATAGTTGGAATTCGCCATTCAAAGTGCGTGTAGCGTCACCAATGTTGATACATGCTATTCCTCCGGGTCTGAGAAGACGGAAAACCTCATCCCACACTTTGTCCAATTCCTTGTGCATCAGTTCAAAAGCTGCCAATCCATTTTCGTTTGACAACTCTGCTCCGATTTTGATGTTCTGTGAAGAGAATATCTCATCCCACATCCCGATCATTGGATAAGGTGGTGAAGTGACCACCAAATCCACGGATTCGTCTTTCAAAACAGACATGTCCCGTGCATCGGAAATGAGGATCTGGTGTTGCGTTTGCATAACTTGCAAGATACTCAGATGTTACTCAAAGTCTTCACATTTTCAATTGGAGTTATGAACATTCAATTACTGGCCAAGGAGGCATACGAGCTCAACTCCGCCAGTTCTCGCGCAATTTTTTGTTCCCAGTAAGCTTGTTTTTCCTTGTTCAGGCTGTGCTCGCTTTCTTGGTCGTAGCGGTCCTGATAGGCCACAAATTCCTTGTAATTGCGCTTGTAGTATTCGTCAATGTGCTTGGAAAGGGCTTCGCAATCGTTCCCGAGGTTGGCCAGCTGAGCGCGCAGTTTACGAACGAAAAGCTCCGTGATGTCGAAGTGAATTTGTTCGTGTTTCAACAGGTAGGCCGATTGTTTGTCCTTGGTCCAGCTATTGTGCGGATTGAAGTAGCAGGTGACAACCGCTTTCGAGGTCGTTCCATCGCATTTCAGATCAATGGACATGCCGCTGTCGGTCAATGCCTCGTTCGGTGAAAGTCGCTTGGGCATTCCTCTGAAATCGGACCATTTCAAAACTCGCGCTTCAGACCAAACAATGCAATCCTTGCAATCTTTCGGTTGCGAAAAGCCGTTCTGCAAGGCGAACAGCACGAGGAACAGGGAAAACAGCATTGGTCTCATGGCGTTAACTTCGTATGCTTATAAAACAGAAAATGGTTCATCTTATTTCATCGATCATCGAAGGTTCTGAAAATCGGCCAATGGCGGTCGGTCTCCGTTTTGATGACCGATTTACGAACCAGCCTGTGGTCATCTTTGTTCACGGCTTCAAAGGTTTTAAGGATTGGGGTCATTTCCCGAAAGTGGGAGAGGAACTCGCCAAGGCAGGGTTTGCGTTCGTGAGCTTCAACTTCACCCATGATGGAACGACCATCGATCAGCCCACCGATTTTGCCGATCTGGAAGCGTTCGGTAACAACAATTACCACAAGGAATTATTCGATACCGAACAGGTGATCAACGGTATTTCTGATGGTTCGCTCTTCCCAGATGCTCCTATTGAGAGAAACCTGATCTTCCTTTTCGGACACAGTCGCGGAGGTGGCATTTCAGTTGTTAAAGCAAGTGAAGATGACCGGGTGAAAGGGTTGGCAACGTGGAATTCTGTGGGAGATATGAAGCGCACACAGGCCGATCTTGAAGTTTGGATGCGAGAAGGAGTGGTTTACATCCCCAATGCCCGTACCAACCAGCAAATGCCCATGTATTATCAGTTTGTGGAGGATTTTTTCGCGCAGCAGGAACGCTATGATCTGGAAATGGCATGTTCCAAAATACAGGTTCCAACTCTTTTTATTCATGGAACTGACGACCAGACCGTTCCTTATGAATACGCTGAGAAATTGAATGAATGGACTACCAATTCAAAATTGAAGTTGATTGAAAATGGCAATCACACGTTTGGAGGGAAACATCCATTCGCGGAAGTGGAATTGCCGAATGATACCAAGATCGCTTTGGACGCAACCATCCAGCATTTCACATCCATTTCGTAGAGACGCGATTCATCGCGTCTATGTTTCTCTATTTATAAAGACGCGATGAATCGCGTCTCTACGATTTCAAGATGTCCAAAAGTGGTTTCGTAGCGCCTTCCCAACTGAAATGAGCGGTAACGAGATCGTGTCCCGCTAAAGCGATCTGATCTGCTTTTTCCTGATTCGTGAGCAGTTCGATGATCTGTACCGCGTATTCACTTGCAGTTTTGGAAAGAAGGATTTCCACATTGGGTTTTGCATGCAATGCGTTATTGGCAAGAGTAGAGGTGATGCACGGAATGCGCATGGCCATGGCTTCCAGCAATTTGTTTTGAAGCCCCGTTCCGATCATCATCGGAGCTACAAAAACCTTGGCTTTGGCATAGCAATCCCGAATGTCGTCCACCCAGCCCGTTACTTCGGTCAATTCGCTTGCAAGGTCTTTCACTTTTTGATCGGGCCGTGCGCCAGCCAACATCAATTTGGCTTTCGGAATTTGCTTTCTGACCAGCGGCATCACTTCGGTTTCAAGGAAAACGGCCGCATCCACGTTTGGCGGATAACCCATGTTTCCAGCAAAAAGCACATCAACCGTTTTCGGTTCAGAGCTGGGCTGGAAATCCTCCAGTTCCACACCGTTTCGTACAATGGTCACTTCATCTCGCTGACCGAAAGGAAGCTGGTCGCGGTCCTGTTCGGAAATAATGGTGCAGTGGTCGAACGTTTCAAAAACCTTCTTTTCGTAGAGGTTCAATCGGCCGAGTTCGGAATACAGAATCGGTTTCCAGTACCACGGATCGGTTTCCAGTCTTCGTTCGATTCCCTTTGAGAATGCATCTTGAAAATCGATGGTTTTTGGAATGGAGTTCACATTCTCTACGAACTTGGCCGTGCGCAAAAGCTGGCAATAGATGGCATCAGGTTTCCATTTTTCAATGCTTTCTGAAACGCGTTTCTGTGCTGTAGACTGATAGAAATACGCCACCTGAAACGGTTCTGAATGGAACAGGGAAAGTCCAAGATTGACGAATTGCCCGAACCGAGAAATACGAATCGTTTCCAGTTCAGCGCAGTACTTTTTCACCTCAGTGATCCACTCAGGTTTGAGGTCATTTTCGTGCAGCGCACAGAGAAAAACCTCGTGATGCTTTGAAAGGATGCGCAACTGATGGAACGCGCGCAGTTTGTCGCCCTTTTCAAGCGGGTACGGAAATCGCGAAAGCAGAACGAAAAGGCGCAAATCGGTCGGTTACAGGTTTGCGTAAAAATAGGTCAATTTTGAACTGAGGTTTTTCAGGTCGAATTCCCGTTCGGCCAGTTTTCGGGCCTCATTTCCGATTGAAGTAATGAGCTCCGGACTTTCTTTCAATGTTCGAATTTGCTTCACAAATTCGTCAGGCGTGTTGGCAATAAGGATGTTCTTCCCGTTCTCGTAAGGAATTCCTGTAGCGCCCAGCGAAGTGGTGATGACCACTTTTCCGTAAGCCAACGCCTCTACGATCTTTACGCGCAATCCGCTACCTGAAAGCAATGGAATGACCGCTACATTCTTATCAGAAATGAATTCGGAAACACTCGAAACGGCACCTTCAATTTGCAAATTTCCAGAGGAACGAGATAGGAGAGAAGCTGGCATTTCACGTCCCGCCAACCAGCATTTTACATCAGGAAATTCTTCTGTGATCTTCGGCCAAATGTCATTCACAAACCAATTGATGCCTTCCACGTTCGGTAGCCAATCCATGGCACCAAGATGGTAGAGATGGATGCTGTCCGATCGAAGAGGTTTTGCTTCGAGCTCGTTCACGTTCATTCCAATAGGAACAACTTCAATCGGAACGCTGATCCCAAGTTCTTTGAATCCTTTCGCGTCATCTCTGGTTATGGCTACAATTCCATCCACCTTCTTCAGAATGCCAACTTCATATTTTTTCAATCGAGAAGCGAGCAAATTCAAGTACCATTTCTTAAATGGGTTGGCTTCCTGTTCGGCCAATTGCTCCCAAATTCTGAACTCGATATTATGCGCTCTTACAACAATTTTGGCTTTGGAATGCGCGCGAATTACATCCAAATAAGGCGTGCAGAAAATGCTTTCGAGATGAATGATATCGAACGCATCTTTCTGAAAAATCTCCTTCAAACGCTTCTCAAAATCCTCACTGAAAAATCGTTCAATATTGTAAGAACTGGACGAAAACAGGTTCGATAATGCCTCGAATGGTTTGAGACGCGTATCCATTTTCACAGCTTCCATTTCAGTTCTTTCCAGAATATCAGCAGGAACTTTTTGTGAATTGAACGGATGTTTGTGCGTGCTCGCGCTCAGCACTTTCACATTATGGTCGGCCAAAAGCATGCTTTCGGTCATGGCAGCAATGGCCACGCAGCCGCCATCCACTTTCGGGTAAGGCGGTTTAGGACTGAGCTGCAGTATTCTCACTTGGATTCAACTTTTGACGGATGGCCTCGAACACTTTCTTTACAGGTCGCAGATAGAATTCCCACTCGAAGATCTTGCTGTCGGTGGTGGCCTTGTAGGTCAGGAACAGACCGACAGGAAGAAGAACGGCAGAGGAAAGCCACATCCCTTCAGTCACTGTCCACATGCCTTCTTTTGCAAATTTTTCTCCTGTGATGGAAAGCAGGTAATAAATGAGAAAGAAAACGATGGAGAAAACGGTGGGAAGTCCGAGTCCTCCTTTTCGGATGATGGCTCCGAGTGGCGCTCCAATGAAAAACAGGATGAGGCATGCTATCGATAGCGTAAACTTTCTATGTACCTCTATCCAATATCGATTGACGCGGGTCAGGCGTGCCAACACATCGTCCTTAGCAGAATTCGTGTAGGAACGGGTGCTTCGGGCCATGTTCAGCGCAGCTTCTGCAATGCGGGCATGCTGGGGTTTGTCAAACATATCCAACGCAGTTTTGTAAGGGGTAACCTTCAGCGTGTCTGAAACTGAATCGGCCAGTAGAAATTTGAAATTCCGCTTCAGGTTTTCGTAGTAATTGAGCTTTCGGTCTTTCAGGTTGGTCTCAAGCGTATCGATGTTCTTTACGAGTTGACCAAGGCTTTGCATCCTATAGTTGTCCTTGAAAATGTCCTCGCTGCTCCTGCGCATATTGAACTCTGACATGTCGAAGCGGATGACCTCCTTCTCGAACTGATTGCGCATGTGCGGATACGTTCGCTCATCTCGGCTGCGGTTGTCCTGCTGTTCGTAACTGCTGCCAGCATAAAGTGTTAGCAGTAGGTAGCGGTCTCCTTCAAATTCCATCCGCCCCGAATCTGCAGAGATCACCTTATTGTTTCCCTTGTTCTCAGTATGGTCGTAGATCAGCACATCATACAGAGAAACCTCATCTTCGCCTTTGCCGTCAATACGAATCGCATAGTTGTCGATGCCTTTGTAAAATATACCGGGGCGAAGATCCATAGTGGGTTTCTTGTGGCGGATATCATACAGAAGCGTTCCCATTTTCAGGTTGGCAATGGGAAGCAAATTGTTCGAGAAATAGAACGCCAACCCGCTGATGGCGATGGAGAAGATGATCAACGGGTACATCACACGGCCAATGGAAATTCCTGCCGAGCGTAGTGCCACCAGTTCGTAGTGTTCTCCCAACGAGCCCATGGTCATGATGGATGAGATGAGCACAGAAAGTGGCAAGGCCAACGAGACCAAACTGGCCGAAGCGTAGAACATCAGCTCCGCGATGATGTGCCATTCGAGACCCTTTCCGACCAGATCGTCAATGTATTTCCAAAGAAACTGCATCAGAAGCACGAACAGCGAGATGAAGAACGTCATGACGAACGGCCCTAAATACGAACTAAGAACCAATTTGTGGAGTTTCTTCACGTCTGTGTGCTTTCGAGGCCAAATATACAGGTCGACACCTTGAGGCCGATCAACTACATTTGCCGCCCATGATCAACGGTAAAAAGTTAGTTGTAGTACTGCCGGCTTACAATGCGGCCCAAACATTGGAAACCACCTACGCTGAGATTCCCTTTGATATTGTGGATGACGTGGTTCTGGTGGATGATGCCAGCCCCGACAATACGGTGGAAGTAGGTCGTAAATTGGGAATCAAGCACATCGTGAAGCATGAAAAGAACCGTGGTTACGGAGGTAATCAGAAGTCGTGCTACGCAAAAGCGCTGGAGATAGGGGCGGATATTGTGGTCATGCTGCACCCGGATTATCAATACACGCCCATGCTCATTCATTCCATGAGTTACATGATAGCCAACGATGTTTATCCTGTGGCCTATGGTTCCAGAATTTTGGGAAAAGGGGCGCTGAAAGGCGGTATGCCCATCTACAAGTACATCGCCAATCGTTTTCTTACGCTTACGCAGAATATTCTCATTGATCAGAAACTCTCAGAGTATCACACGGGTTATCGCGCCTTTTCGCGCGAGGTGATCGAAGCGATCGATATTGAGGCGAATTCGGATGATTTTGTGTTCGATAATCAGATGACGAGCCAGATTTTCATGGCTGGTTTTGAGATCGGTGAAGTGACCTGCCCGACCAAGTATTTTGAAGAGGCGTCCTCTATCAATTTCAGCCGGAGCGTTACGTACGGATTGGGCGTTCTGAAAACCTCGCTCATGCACCGATTGCACATGTGGGGCTTGGCCAAGTTCAAGATCTACGGTACTTCCCGAAACGGATAATTCTCGTCTGTTCGTACCAAAATGGCGTAACCGCCTTTCTGACCGATCACCTTCAACTGAGGGAAATAGCCACGCGTAGTTTCCACATCTTCCAACCTGGAAATGAAGTAAACAGGACGGTCAACCTTGTCCAGAATCAGCCATTTCACTTCGTCATCGGTTTTCACAGGAATCGGTTTTCGTTTACCGTAGAAGAGATGCGCGTAAGAATGAAAGACCATCGGTTGCAGGTAAGCCATTTCTGCGTTCTCTTCGTAAAAATCGAACAGGGAAACCTGTGTGTATCGGTCAATTTTCGGTGCAATGAAGATGGATAGGAGCGAGACCGTGATCAGCGTGGTGGCGAAAAGACCAACAACTCCCGAACGTGTCTTTCCGATGTAAATGATGAATGTGGTGATCATTCCTGCAATCAGAAAAAACAGGCCGATCAACGGATCGAAAATGCCATCAGGCACGTGCTGACTGAAATTTCCGTAGGCCAGTGTGTTCGGCTGGAGGAGCGATAACAGCGGTTCTTTGATCTGATCGAGTATGCCAAGAAGTACGAAAGCTGTTCCGAGCAGGCCGATGAACAGCAGAACAACTGCCAAATGAACAAATCGGAACTTCCATTTTCCATTGATGAGCTGGTAAATGGACCAAGCCGCCAAAAATGACATTGGGAAATAGGTAAGCGAAGAGTAGTGGACGATCTTGGTTTTCACGATGGAGAAAACGATTAGAACAACCCAGAAGAGAATACTCATCCATTTGCTGAAGTGACGGACGGCTTCTGTCTTTTCGGTTTTCTCAAACCAACCGAAAATGAAGAACAGCGACATGGGGAAACAACCGATAAGCAACACCAACGGATGATAGAAGAACGGCTGTCCGTGGCCTGCCTCACTTTCGGAGAACAAACGGATGTGGTAATCGATAAACTCCTGAACCACATAACCTTGCCCTCTGAGAATCTCCACAAAAAACCATGAGAAACCGACAAGGAAGACAATCAGCAGATAGATGATCGGGTCGATCAGATTCCATCGATGCTTTTTAAATGATAGCAGGAAATAAACAACCACTGAAATACCGACCAACCCCAACGCTGTCGGTCCTTTGGTCATTACAGCAAGGCCGATCAGCAAGGCTGATAAAATGACATCCTTTCTATTGATGACCTCTTTTTCAGACGCTCGGATCAGGAACAGAATTCCTCCGAAAATGAAAAGGTTGAACCATGGGTCGATGATTCCCGATCGGAAATAGAACTGAGGCAGCATCGATCCCGAATAGACCAACATCCAAAGCAATCCGAAATTCTTGGAAACAAGCCGAAAACCGATGTTGAACAGAAGCACCAAGGTGATGGCTCCGCAGATGGCATTCGGAAACCGTGCAGCGAACTCATTCACCCCGAAAATGGCCATGCTTGCGGCCTGCATCCAAATGAACAGTGGAGGTTTTTCCCAAAACGGTTTGAAGTTGATCTGTACATACTTGAATTCCTTCGTGACCAGCATTTCGCGGGCTGCTTCGGCAAAGTTCACTTCATCCCAATCGAACAGATGCGAACCTCCCAAAAAGGGAACGAAGAGTAGGAGTGAACCCACGAAAATGGCCACCGAGATCGTGTTCCGATTCCAGTTCATGACGGCCACAGACGTTTGTTCAGCTTCGAACTCGGATTCTCTTCCGCGTAGCGGACGATGAACAGATAACCAAGGTAGGCCAGCACCAGTCCGATCCAAGAACCGACAACCGTATCCTGAATGAAATGCTGCGAAATGTAAACACGCGAGAATGCAATGAGCAGTGCCAAAACCATGAAAGTGTACGTGGCCCATTTCTGTTTCACGAAGAAGGCCAACATGAAAAAGATGCAAAAAGCCGTGGCACTATGGCCTGATGGAAAACTGTAGTTCAGCATCAGATCCACACCATCGATGTGCGGTAGAACACCTTCGGGAAAAAACATGGCGGGGCGATGATCACCTGCAAAAACGGAGCGTTTGAGTGTCTGCACTACAACTCCCATCACCAAACTGGAAATTCCGAGCCCAAGGGCCCAAGAATAACGCACCAGTAATAGAAGATGGAACAGCAGAATGGGCAACAGGCCGTTTCCCAAGTGTGTGATGTATTTGAAGGTCAGATCGAGGTAAGGCGTGTGGTAGGCATTCAGGAATTTGTGCGCACCTTCCTTGCCAAAGCTCACAAAAACGATAAGCCCAAGAATACTGTAAATGGAAAGCCCCACCACAAATGGTAGGGCGATCGGTCTGGTGTCTTCAACGGCCTTCCTCAGATTCATCAAGGCCAAAATTAATGCTCTGTGCTTAGCTTCCTAAAATGTGAAGCAGGTCATCTATTTGGTTATCCCAAAGCAGGCGCGCCTCATCTTCGTCATCCTCATCAGCAAAAAAGGTTACCAGCAAGGCCAGGTCTTTTGTCAACGGATCGGTCTTCAATCGGAACTCCAAGAAGGTTCCTTCATCCAAATGCATCCAATGGAATTTCACGAACTCCAAATTCTTCTTGCTGACGAGCTTGGCAATTTCCTCTTCGCCATCCCAAGAGAAATGGTAAAAACCATCTTTATCGATGGTCACATCATCTGCAAACCACTCGGCAAGTCCGCTGGCGGTGCTCAGACGATTGTAAAGTACTCCTGGTGAGGAGTGGACGGTGTATTCAGCTTCAATCTTCTTCATTGAAAATCAAATTGTTAGAACCTATGTTCTAAGCATAGAACGGCAATATAGAAAAATTTACGACAGGTGATCCTTTGGGTTGAAAACTACCGCTTGTAGATGGAAGATGAGATACTATATTTGCAGCCGCAAAAATGGCGAGGTATCCGCCTAAGGCGGAGCAGGATTCATATCCGCCTGAGGCGGACGGGAGTTCTTAAAATGTTGAAATAATGGCGAGGTAGCTCAGTTGGTTAGAGCGCAGGATTCATAACCCTGAGGTCGGGAGTTCAAATCTCCCTCTCGCTACGAACAAAGGCTCGGATTTCCGAGCCTTTGTCATTTCTGGGTACAATATAGGTACAACATCTGCCTGAAAACCTTGAATATCTACATGACGCGCTCCCAAAAGGAGACGTGAGCCTCAAACGTGCGGAGGGCTCTGCCATAGCATGGAGGTAAACGTGTTGATGGCAATCAACGGTTTAGATGTATGCGGTAGGCAGTCACCCCTGCGAAACGGTTTTGGAAACTACAGAGTATTTTCAAATTGGTTTCAACAGATGTCAACCGGAAATGCTTGTTCGGAAATGAGTCACGTATAGCGTGGTGGTTTCGAACATGTATTGGAGGTTCCGCTATTCGCTCTCTGCAAGCAATTGAGACAATGGTACACCAACGGCATCGGCAAGCATGCTGGCGGACGACAGCGTCACATTTGCTTCGCCTCGTTCGATACGCCCTAATCGGCTTTGATCTACACCAAATTCTTCCTCAAAGACTTCCTGGGTCAACCCCTTTGCGTTGCGTGCTTCTCGTAGTCTCTGGCCAAATCTCTTCAGGAGCGCCTCGTTTCTAATTCGTTTCATCATAAACGAAAAAACAGGCAATGAGGGCAATTGAATAGGATATATAAGTCCTAATATTCTCTACATTCGATGACTCAAAAGGACTTATATGTCCTATATAAGAAGTCATCGAATTGAAATCCGTCTCCTTTGTCATTATCATATTCCTTGCATGTTGCGCAAATCTCACGCGTGCCCAAACGGGTGTTCCAGATGAAAGCCCCATCACCAAAGACGGAACTCCTCTGGTGTATCGGACGGCTGAAGGCTCCTTCTACCGAACCAGATTCACCATGAATGACCTGAGAGAGTCCCCAGAAGAACAAGAATGTGTCCTTCAGTCGTTTGTACATACTGCCCCAAGTATAGAGGTCACGGCCATGGACTTATTTAGCTACGTGACGCACATCGCTCCTGCAGAAGGAGGGCTTGTCTGTGACGAACGCATTGCCTGTACCAATGATCAGTATGCGGGATTTACAGATTTTTCAGCGACACATACAACGCTCATGAACGAAGGGATGACTCTTCTATGTGGTGATATTTCTGCGTTGTATGATGCGGTTGTACACAGGTTTTTAAACCCCCACGGTGTATATATCATGGAACTGTATTGTGGTCCTGGAAAACAGACAGGTGAGGCAATTACCACTGGTGACTACGGACATACGTTGAATATTATAGGTATTCCGTGCGGAGATACCATCAGGAGTTACATCATGGATGCTCTCCATGGAAGTTTCTATGTGGACAGAAATGGGGTCATGATGGAAACTGAGGAGTACTTCCGCCTTCTGCAAGAAGGTAAGTCGGACAGTATTGTTTCTGCGAGCATCTTCTTTGCCAGGCCACATCTCATGGGAACCTCTGTTGACCCAGCACTCAAGCGGTACGGCATTACGAGCGTGGAAGAGTACGTGCATGTCTTTGACTCTCTGATGGGGCCTGCTCCATGGTACGCTAATGTTGTTTGCCTCCCAGAAGACCCAATCCCTCTCTCTTCATCCGATGCATGTGCTCAGATGACGTATGAGTGGAGATTCTTTTCTCGATGGGTGTCGTACATAGACAAGGGATATTCTGATGTACTGCAGTATTACCATCTTCCAAACATGAAGTATTTCCCTCTGATTAATTCTGGGTATGGGTTTAACCACCTGCCAAGTCCTGAAGAGGTATTATGGGCAAAGAGCCAGATTCGTCTGATTGTGGAATGTGGGGGTTATGTGGGGCAGTGATGTACCGTTTTTATCCCATGCAGGAAATGAGCATCAAAGTGAATTGAAGCTCAGATTTTCTTTTTGGCGAACAGTTCCTCTCGAATTGTTCCAGTATTCACCACAACGATTTTGGCATCTCGTGGAAGGTTCCAAACCTTCTCCTGCTGTTTGAGAAGAATCAGTCCAGCAATACCTGATGGACAGGTGCGGATATTCTGCTTCTGTGCTTCTTTAACGGTTGCCTTGAACAATACTGGATCCTCTTCAATCTCATACACTTCGGTGAGATTGCCGCAATACGTTGCATTTTGTATTGTGCTGATTTCTTCCGGTTTTACCACATCGTAGAAACTGACAAGACTGGTCAGCATGGAATTTGGCACCTTTTTATCTGCCCGAGCACCGATGAAGTGACAATTTCGAAGTACCGATCGATCCCCAAAATATCGTCTGGAATTGTGTTTGGACTTCAGTTCGCGGGCATGGATTTCCAGCAGATTTCGATAAAGTTCTCCACTTCCGTATGGAACAATAACAACATCAGGATTTAAATTTAGAATCTCGTAACATAGCCAGTCGTAATATCTACCGCTCAAGTCTGGTAACTCATTGGCGCGTGTGATGTCAATTCCGTTTTCATTTTCGGTCAAGCGCTTCACATCATCCGAACTTAGTTCCTTACTGCGAAGGTCATGGCGGTGCACCTCGGCTCTGGAATCTACCAGAAGCTTTACCAAATGATCAGAGACACTTTCGTCTAATAGGACGTTTAGACTTGGAAGCCCTGCTGCTCGGAGCCTATACTGAATACTGAGCCCCGCAAACCCGCTGGTAATAAGGGAAAGACGGGGCAATTGAAGATGTTCTTGATTTTCCATTGATTCCCGAATCAACTTGACATAGTACAGGTATATTTCGTGGGCTTTCCTGTCCTTATGAATACCACAGGGGTTTTGCCCCTCGTCTTTGACCCATATGTTTGTATAGTCTTCATGGGTAAATCGGACGGCAGGGGTGGCGGGAAATGATGGATGTGTCCACGGGAACTCCGGGATTTCTTCATCATGTTCTACTCTCGGAAACTTATCGAGGTAATCGAATCCGTGAACGTACTGCGTTAAGGCATTCAAATATGCTACCGAATACCCAATTTCACTACTTGCATGACCTTGGATGCGGATATAGTACTGCTTGTAAAAGGTCTGTTCTGATAGGGCAGAGCCCACCTCCTTGTTAATGTGACCAACCATGTGAGAAAAGAATTCCGCCATGTTTGGTTTTCCGAACTCAACATTCGGTTGTCCTTTATACCGATCAACACAGGCGTTGACCAGCTGGATGACATCTGCGGTATATACAATCATAGTGTTTCGTTTCTGGTAAATGTAGTAACTTTGAAATGTTTCCAAATGCTGAAATGGTTTTCAGTCACCTGATAAACATGACCTTGAATATTTAAGAATAAGGCTGCCGAGCGTTTGTTTATCCGTTAATTAGGTGATTGAAACGATGAATATTGAGATTAAGTCGATTAAGGTGGGAAACTTAAGAATTGAAAAGATAAATTCATTTCATATAAAAATCAAAAATAGTTTGATAACTATATTTATGGTCATGAATCTCAATTCGACATGATACTCCCGAAGAAATACAAGGCATATAATGCTGAGGACCGAATGAAAAAGGCTACCCAAGGGGGTGGCCTTTTTTTTAACCGAAAGACTCAGGGTGGTACGGTAACGATTCGAGGCCCAAATAAAAAGGGCTGACGAACGCCAGCCCCAAAAGCGGATACGCGGTGCGAGAATTGAAGCCCCTTAAACCACGTATTCCTTGCGAATGTACAACATTCGCTACGCTAATCATAGCGTATTTGGGAATCCCTGGAAAGTACCTTGTTGGGGATTCTTTTTTCTCTGCGTTCGTCAGCTCTCTCTCAACCCGCACCGTCCTGGTGCTGATTCCGTGAAGCCTTTCTCAGGCTTGGAATTGGAGCTGCCATTCTTAGTTACACATCTAAAACAAAAACGATGAAAAATTCAGAAATAGAACATGCAGAGACGGAATTCCGAAGTAGTTCCGACACAATCATTACCAATCAATATGCAGATGGTGAAAACCGAGCTGTGCAGGATTCTGCATTCCTGACGAACAGTGAACTCACCATGGTTATCAGTAAGGTGGAGGCTCAGTTTAATGACCTGCTCTTGTTGGTGGCATCAACGGTCGATGTTGATGGGGCCAGAACCGCAACTTCCCGAGCGGTAGAGTTCTATCAGGCTTTCTCCGAAGGTTTCCGTGGTAAACTTCAAGCAGCGAATAATCATATCCGAGACTTGAATAAGGCGGTAAGTGATGTTTCTGCTGATGCCCTCACATTTATTCATTTCCTTGCCTTTATTCTACCTATTGGTCTGTTCTCACTTGAATATGGACTGGATAGGATGTCGGTCTGGGGATTTCGGATTCCTGCACGTGATGTGCCGATTCTTGTGCTTGGTCTCATGTTGACGAAGTTCTCTTTGATGTGGGTATTCGCCAAGGTCTGGGAATGGGCAATCAATGCTTGGAAAAAAGCATCTCTCTTAACCATCCTGTCCTTCCTGACCTTTGGCCTCCTGACCTTTTCAAGTAGTGGACGGGTTTCCATACTTGCTCTTGACCATACAATTCTGCCAAGTCTCTGGTTTGGACTTGTCTCTCTGGTTATCGTAGGACTTGGCGCCACGGTTCTTCACAACTATTGGCCAACTGGCCGCCAAGTGTCAAACTTCTTCCGTCTGTTTCAGCTCAGCTCTGACCTTTCAAAGGCAAAAAAAGAACGGGATGTACTTAAAAAAGAAGATTTGTTTGAACGTACGCGTATGAAGGATGCCAAGGATCGTGAGCAAGAACTCGACCGTGGGTACCGAAGACTTCGCATACTGGCCCAGAATAAACTCAAAGAGGCAATCTTGAAGTACTGCGAAGGTTTCCAAGATTCCTACACAGGCAAGGAAGAATACCCTACATGGTTTACGGATCCCGCCATACCGATTCTTAAAGACCCGGTAGCAGAGGCACAGTCATTTACCATAAAAAATACAAGTCATGAATAAGTTACTTATTGCATTGGTAGTATCGATAGCTGGGTGTATCACCTGGCTATCGATTACACTCCTATCCGAAGATGATATTAAGATTCCGCCACCGATTTATATCACTGAGTGCGATGATGTCAGTGATGAACTGAGCGTTAAACTGCGGTCAGCTCTAATTGCTGGATTGCTAGACACGGCACTGTATCAGGAAGTGAATTATCGGGGGCGGATTATCGGTAGTGTTGACAACAGAGAAGTTGAAACCTTCTATGTACCTGAATATGATCCGTTGGTGCAAAATCCCTACACCCGTAAGGATGCCATTGACAGTCTCCTTGGAAGGATTGACAAGTTCTATGCGACCGTAGAATCATTGGATTCGACAGTTCTTCCTAACTCGCCATATTTCGTCCGATTCTTGATGAGTTAAAGCGGTTCGATGCAGTAGATACTCCTGCAACCCGCATCCTTATTATAAGGAGTAACCTACGTGAAAATCTTCCAGAATTTTCGACATACACATCCAAACACCTCAAACGATTGAGAACATATGGCGAAGATTTGTGGAGGGAACACCTCGGGGATAGTGTGGATTTGAATGGCGTACAAGTGATTATCATCCATCAGAATGCAAATGCAGAGGAGGACATCATTTTTCGTCAGATTTCAGCATTCTGGAAGGATAAGATAGAGTCTCATGGCGGATCATTCGAAGTTATGGGCGGTTGGACAAAATCTACAATCTCTACACGATGAAACCGACATTCCTTATAGACGCCATGATTACCATCCTCAAGTTGTTGGTGAAATTCACGGGGTATGTTTTCTGGGTTCTCCTTCGAGTACTCATCTTCTGCCTCAACGTATTGAATAATGTTCTGCGTGGAGCTTTGAAATGATAACGGTATTTGACATAGCGCTTTCATGGTGGGCCATTCTCGGTGGAGCCGCTATCCTGCTTCTAGTAGGATACGGTTTCATCCGAGATCAACGGCCTACTAATTACAAATCTGACTTTGGCAAGGTTGACCTATCGGTGTTTAACCGTGGTCTGTCACCAAATGGAGGCACTCAAACGATGACCGTTGAAGCATCAAGTCGCCACGTGCTCATATTTGGAAGTTCTGGTAGTGGCAAAAGCTCCTGTTTCTATTCGAATAACTTACTGGGGGCTCCAGGTCGGTTTGGCTCTACCGTCACTGCCGATTTTTCCCAAAGTTTACGCGAAATCTGCAGCGGATACCAAGCTTCCTTTCCCGACACCGAGATATACCAACTGCATCCCGAACGCCCAGACGTATCTATTGGCATTAACCCATTAGATAATCTGGATGAAAATGGTGCCCGTCAAATCGCCCATGTAATTATCGGTCAGCATACGGGAGGTGATGCGTATTGGTACACGATGAGTGGTCACCTGTGCGCCATTCTGATCGAATTGCTTCAATACGTACCCGTGGACCTTTGTCATTTGGGAAGTCTGTATTCCTTGACGGAACAAATGATGGCGAACCCTGAATCAGTCGAGAAGTGGTTTCTCCGCTATGCACCAGACCCAACATGGCAGTCCTTTTTAGCATTGAAAGCAATCCCTGACCGCACGTTCAATGGAATAATAAGTACTTTATTGAGTAAGCTCAGTCCGCTTCGCTCACCCGCAACTCAGTGCATCTTCGCCAAAACAACCATCGATTTTAATGAGTTCAGGACTAAACCGAGGCATCTTTTTGTTCACGGAAGTGAACTTAATTCGGAGGTTAATTCGCTGACCATTAGTCTTGTATCAAGTGTGGCCATGCGACACTTTATGTCCCATCGTCCAAAGCTAGGTGACCGGAACATCTACTGTATGTTTGATGAAGCCTCTCTGATGTCCGTTCCCCTTGATGTTTGGTTGAGCCAATCACGTAAACATAACATTTCAATCTCAGCCTCATTTCAGTCGGTTGGTCAGCTCGAATCTAAAGGTCACGGCTACGCTAAAACAGTTCAAGAGAGCGTTGGAACCACCATACATTTCCCTGGTCAATCCATCGAAACAGCAAGTAGACTGAGCGCCTTGTTATGGAAATACGAATTTGACCAAGATGGTCAGCGGAGAGTACGAGAACTCATGACACCCAGCGAAGTCCGTAGCTGCGGTAAGATCATAATGCTCCACGGCCACACCCCTCCAATGGTACTGCCTCCCAAGCCTTATTATAACCAACTCGGCTACCACCTTTTCAAAAAACTCCCCCCAGCTAAAACCATTGGATCTGCAGTCAAAACAGTTAGTCTACCAACACCAAAAACCTTTGAACGTTATGAAAGAGAAAGACTTACAACTGCTTGAACAACACTACGTGCCAGGTATGAGCTTTGAGGAATTCATTTCAGCTTGTGGACATGATGGGGCACCAGAGTGGGCCAAGAACCGAATCAAGGCTCGATGGCGTACGCTGAGGAATAGGAGGTATGCTGAAGTGTTCAAGGAACACAACACGGAGATTCGATTCTATGTGAATGATTCTCAGCTACGCATACTGGCCAATGAAGCCCACAAAAGGAACATGTCCATTCCCCAACTGAGTAAGCGCACCGTTCTCAATACAGAACGACAAAATACCACGGGAACAAACATGGATGTGTTGCTCAGGAAAACCCTCACCGTCCTTACCCAAGCAAGTAAACAGACGCATGGCGTGACTCGAGAACTCATATTGGAACAAATCGAAGCTCTACGAGCCGAACTTCAACCTGAAATGGTACGGTGACATGACCATTGTAAAGCTCCTTTCAAGAAAGAACATAGGTGGAGCTGGTCAACTCATTCAATACATACACCAAGAAAAGGAAGATCATCCATGGCGTATCGCCTGGAATGTTCCAGAAGAAGCATCGTTTGAAGAACTCGCAGAACTCTTCAAGGAAACAGAGAGGATGCGAAAATATCAGCACAAGGACGCAGTTCGGGTATCACATGAAATTTTGAGCTGGTCTTCAGAAGACCGTCAACTTACAGAAGAGATGATGTACGACCTAACGTTAAAGTACCTGCAAATGCGCTCTCCTCTTGGACTTGCTGTTGCAATACCTCACTTGAACACAGATGCAGCGCATGTCCACATAGCCTTAAATGGGGTTGATCTTCAAGGAAATTCGATTCGGCTTTCATTCAACGAACTCACGGAACTCAAACTTCAACTCCAAGAGTACCAACAGGAGCATTACCCAGAACTCATCAGTTATGCAAAGCATGGACAAGCGAAAGAGGCTCAGCTTGCGTTGAATAACGCGGAATATGAAATCAAGAAAAGACGCGGCTTATGTAGAAGAGAAATTGTCCAAAAGCAGATACTTCCCTATGTACAATCCTCACTATCTAAACAGGTTTTCTATCAACACTTACAGGAACTGGGTTTTGAGACATATCAACGAGGAAAATCCGAAGGTATCGTTGACCCTGAAAATGGGAGACGCTACCGATTTTCCCGTTTAGGCATAGAACTCAAAACCCTTGAACAGAATCATGAGCGACAAAACGAACTGGACCAGATTCGGCTTGGCCGCGACAATGATTCACTTGAGCTTCTGCGAAGTTAACGGGGGCACGGGGGCAAAGCCCACGTCCAGACGGCATCTTACGCGTAAGATGCAATCTGGCGCGTGGTCAAATGTGATGTAGATAATAGCCCAATGAACAGTCTTTTCATGATTACAAAACGAATAAGCTCAGTACTCAGTATAAGTCAAACCCTATACGATGATTGGCTTCTCAACAATATCTCCATGAAAAACAGGTTTCGTCAGAATGTCGGAGAATTGTAACTCAAAAGAAAATGTAACTTGCCCCCGCATTACTTACAATGCACGCATCGGAAAATTAATGAATATCGGACATTCCATTTTTGAATTCAATTTGTTACCGATCGACTAACCACCACCTATCTGTTCATAAAAAATTTGTTAATTTGTTTGGTTTGACATTACTTTGTTTCTAATTTCATGCGGGGAAAAGAAAAGACCTGGTAAGAAAACGAGGTTGATGCATGTACAAATCACACGTTCCGCATGGTACACGGAAGTCTTCATATTGGCACTTGGAGTTTCAGGAGCTACATGTTATTATACATGAAACGATTGAACTTAAACAATATGAAAATGAAAAATCAAACGCGTTTGTCATTGGTCCGGGCAATATTATTAGTTGCCTTTTCGCTTACAGTGATTCCTGCTGTGGGACAACCAACTGGGCCGAGTGGCGAAGGAGAGCCGCGAAAGTTAATTAACAACGGAAGCTTTGAACAAATTGACTCACTTCTTTTACATGGATACTTCTCTTGTCCCAGTTCTGGTGGTCAAATTCAAATCGCTGACGGATGGGCACCTGCATATGGTACAGTAGACTACTACAATACCTGTAGCAATAATACATATCCAAACTATGGTGTTCCACAAAATCTTCTCGGAATTCAAAGCCCACGAACGGGTGATGCATATGGTTCCTTGATATCATATGTAGATTTCTGGCCAAACACGCGAGAGTATCTCTGGAGAAAATTGGAATCTCCCTTGGTGGCAGACCAACGCTACTACATGGAGTATTACGTCAGTTTGAGTGATAGTTCAAATTTTGCAGTATCAACGCTTGGTGCATTCTTCAGTACCTTCGATACGCGATACCTTTCTGCACAAGACTTTCTAACCCTCGAACCACAGGTGGAAGACACCTCAGAGGGGCATCCATTCTGGGACAAAGATGAATGGATGAAGGTAAGCGGTACCTTTACTGCAAGCGGAGGAGAACAGTATGTCACGATTGGAAAATTCAGGCATGATTTTGAAGATCTGGACATTGAACGTGTTTCAATCTACAATCCAGACAGATGGGACGGAGCCATGTATCTGATCGATGATGTCTCTCTCACCCCTGTTTCAGAGGTTGGCATTGATGAAGAGGTCAAGGTAGAGACAATCATCTATCCGAATCCTTCACTCGGTGAATCTATCACCTTGAAGTACAGTACACATCAAGGAAATGCACTCGTTTGGGAAATAACTGACATGTTTGGAAAAGTTGTTCATTCACAACCTCTTAAAGGAAGAGAAGGAAAAACCACTCTCAACCAAAAGCTTCCCGATGGGAATTATGTATCGACCATCATAGTCGATGGCACATGGTCATCCAGCACCAAGTTTGTGGTCAGTAGTTCTTTTAAAAGCCTCCATTAGGAGGCTTTTTTGTTGCATCACCACACAATTCCTGTAGTATGAGTTTAAACTAAAACTTTGTACTATGAAAAACATATTCACTTTCCTACTGCTTTCTCCTTGTTTTTTGTGCGCGCAAAATGTTGAGGTCATTAGCAACGGAAGCTTTGAAATTCTCGATTCATTACAGTCACCGGATCCACAATGCCCAGGTTCTGGTGGTGAAATTTCAATCTCGCTTGGTTGGAGCACTGCAAAAGGATCTGTAGACTACTACAATGCTTGTAGCAATTCTATCTACCCTGACTACGGCACTCCGAATAATCGACTCGGTTTTCAATTGCCAAGAACTGGGAACGCGTATGCTTCCTTGTTGTGCTATATCGATGCTTGGACAAATGAGAGAGAATACCTTTGGGGCGAACTATCGTCCCCTTTGATTGCAAATCAGAAGTATTATTTGGAATACTATGTAAATCTTAGTGATAGCTCAAACTTTGCCATATCAAATTTTGGAGCCCATGTTAGTGTCAATGATACTCGATACTTGTCCTCAGGAGGATTTTTGAATCTCGAATCGTCTATTCACTTCGACACAACCTCTGCAATCAAAGATACGGATGGTTGGACAAAGATCAGTGGAACATTTATTGCAGAAGGGGGTGAACAGTATTTAACGCTCTCAACTTTTGGTCTTGATTCTGACGACCCACATATTGAACGTGTTGCAAATAATAATCCCGATAAGTGGGATGAAGCCATGTATCTGATTGATGATGTCTCTCTCACCCCCGTTTCAGAGGTTGGCATTACCGAAACTGTGAAAGTAGAGACGACAATCTATCCGAATCCTTCTCCAGACGGAGCTGTAACTCTTTCATACCGTGCGGAAGATGGTTCCCGATTCAATTGGGAAATCTCTGATCTTGCTGGTCATGTCGTTCATTCCCAGCAACTCTCGGGTAATGAAGGAAAGGCTACACTGAACAAAACTCTTTCCCCCGGATTGTACCTGTCATCGGTTGTGGTTGATGGTGTGAGATATGCGAGTACGCGATTAGTTATCCTCTAAGTTCTTACCAAAAGCCTCCTGTGTGGAGGCTTTTTTATTGTCACATTTAGCGTTCTTCAAACATGGAGAAGCGAATGCGCCCCTTCCTAATTGTTCAGCAAAACGATTTTCCCCCTCCATAGGCTTTCGTGGGATTTCGCGTTTTCCACTTTGACAAAATATGTTCCGGACGTCACGGTACTCACATTAACTCTTGTAGAGCTCTGAACAAGATTATCTGTACGAATGAGACGTCCCTCCAGTGAGTACAGATGTAGTCGCAATCTGTCATTTTCAGTCATGCCTGTTACATTTATGGTAAGCCACCCATCCGTAGCAGGGTTCGGGAGTATATCAATCTGTATATCTCCAACAATGGATGTACTGACTGGAGGCGAATCATCATGGCTGCCGTCTCTTTTCTCTGAAGGGTCTGCAAATCCTGGGATTTCGCAGTCATTTCCTAATGACAGGTACATGGAATCCAAACTGAAAAGCATTGTCCGGGAAGTATATACCGATGGGCCGTATCTGTAAGGACATAATGCCGCTATTTGCCACAGTAAGGTGCTGTCAGAACTACTGAGGGTCGTGGTCGTGTCGTCATCACCCCATTTGCCGAATGCCATTTCCAGTACATCCTTCCATAGTGAAGCGATCGAATCCGTAGGGCTGACATTACCAAGATCAACAAGTGTTTTGGAGGTAGAGGAAGTGCTAATATTCATCTTCAATTGACGCGCAATCCTGTCAAGTTTTCCAAGATCGGTCAGTTCAAACGTATCTCTAAAGGCAACAAGGATGCTATCAAGCTGAAGAATGCTGTCGGCTTCCACCGACCGGAATAGTTGAAGTTTCGTGAGCCGGGCCGTTACAACGCTATCAACTCCTTCAAATGCAATACTGTCCAAAGCTATCTTTTGCAGATAGCCTATTGCTCTAAAGTACTCTACGGAGTCACAATCAAATTGAGAGGTTGCGCCAGGATTGCTGGCGGTTGCATCAATAGAAGCCCCTGGAAAACTGAGGTTGCTTTGGGCAGAAAATGGAATCGGATGCCACACATTACTTGAAGTGCTGTATCTAACATAGAATGATGAAGCAGCTGCGGTTGGATTATACGTATCTGTATGATGTGTAAATGAATCATGCCATTCGTTGTCAGCCGGGCTTGTAGGACTTCCTTGTTGTCCAAGAAACCCCACGTTGGTCATGATGCCCCTGAAGTGATAGCCTTTCATGACATTACCTATGAGGTATGTACTGGCACCCGGTCCACCACTTACAATAGCCGTATGGAGTGAGTCACTTTCATTGCAAGTGATCTTTGCCAGCGCATTGTAATCGTAACGAATACCTGTGTCCCACCAACCATAATCCGAGCTACTTATTGAGCTATGCACATGGTTCTCACTTACCCAGACAGCACCACTGTTGGTGGCCTGAATGGCACGACTCTCCATGTTGGCACTTGGTTCACTTGTGTGCTTTCTCACCTGAACATCATTTTGCCGTACGCGAGCCCAACTCATGTTTTCTAGTTTAATCCCTTTGTTGGCATCTGTGATCAGATTATCATAAATATCAACACCCCATGTACCCCATTGCCAATCAACATTGTTTGATACATAAATACCATAGGCAGCCCAATCTGATGCCGAGCTCAGAACATTGATCGTGTCATTATGGATTTTCACGTCACTATCGAACCGAGATAAGATTCCGAACAGATTGTCATCGTAGTGAGAATTGAAAATGTGAATTACATCATTCATTTCCGAGGATTCCCCATACCACTGATAGCTGTGATGATTGCCAGATGCGGAGACAGTAGCATTGTCTGAAAAGTATGAACCTCCGAATTCACGAGTAAACACATTTGACTCAGTCGTCACCTCATCGTGAGCCTTAGCATACAGCCCCAAGACGTTGTCACTGAATACGGTTCCGGTGACAGAAAGTTGGTTGCTCCAGATACCGTTGGAATATATCCCGGTACCGCTCCACGGGTTGGAGTCAACATGACTTATATTGCGGATGGAGTCCTGAAGAACAGTAAGTGAAGAGTTACGGAGCCAAATGCCAATTCGTGCGCTGTCAATCACCACATTCGGTCCCAAAGGCCATTTGTCTGCATTATTTACAATTTCTACAGCCCGTTCGGTTATCAGACTGTCCGCTAAGGATGGGAGGTAATCGGTACAGTACATGGTAGTGTTCTTGACAACCGGGTACCCATAGGGATAGTTCGGGTAAAAATTGGTGGCCAAGTGACGGTAGTTATTAAGGAAATGGGCCGAATCAATATTGAAGTATGCTGAATATCTGAGAGAAACTGCATTCACCGCACCTTCAATGAGAGAATGTCCGTTCATAATGAATTGACTGCTATCCTGTCCGTAGATTCCATTGTGCCAGATGTCACAAGGGTAGAGGTGTGATGAATCGGTAACGGTGAGGTTGGTACCATTGAGGAGAATGATCTGAGCAAACCCACCCATTGCTACATCAGCATTACTGAATGTCACGGTACCACCTCCGTCAAGATACAGGATTCCATTAACGGAAAGGGCGCCACTTAGTGTCATCGAACCCGTCACTGTCAATGTTGTGTCGAAGAATACCATGTGTCCCGTATCAGGTTGACAGCAGGATACCATAAAGATCGAGTCGTTTAAAGAGCATCCATATAAGGTGTCCGTGGAGGTCACCCCTATATAGCCAGAACTTGCATCATTCCAGTCTGTCACAAGAAAGCATGTATCATCAACTACTTGGTAAGCTGTTCCTGTTGGGAACGCCCACAGTATCGAATCATTCTCTGCTATTCCACTGATGCAGATAGCTGAATCAGTGTCACACATCGAAAACGGACTGGTAATATCCATTTTCTGTCGATGCATTATGATGGTTACGTAATCAGTAGGGTTGCATCCATTAGGCCCATCAACCCACACATAGATGGATAATGTATCAGGTATTCCAGGACCTGGATGCGCATAATAGTCAAAAAGGGTATCAATGTCGATGCATTGCATGGTGTCCATGCCGAGTACTTGAAGCATGCTGTCCAATACCGCGTTGTCTGATCCCCAGTTATATATATGATATCCATGCCCTGAGCTATCTGCACATAATGAGTCTATTGGAGCGCTTCCAAAACAACCATGAATTGTGTCAGCCGCAAGTATTACAGGGGGTACGGCAGTAAGGGAAACCTCATCTACGTAGTAATATGAGATGTGAAATGATAGACCGCTCGAATCTGACCATAATACCGTTGGAAATGGTTCGCTGTGAGTCGGATGATTATCTGTTTGAAAATTTCCAATAATGATACGGGTCCATTCGTCCATTGCTGAGAATTCATGGGTCCATTTGACCCATTCGTGTTCGGCAAGCTCCGGAACGGTGTCCATGTTCGCATAAGGGACAGCAGATACCTCATGAAGCTCGTAATTGGACCCTGGAATTGTGGGGAGATTTAAATAGTCACCATTTGTCTGGCAATAGTTGATGATGTTATCTACCAATGCAAAGCCTAAACTGGTTGCATCTGAAGATGTCGGTGATAAATGGAAATATGAGCTGAACCTGTAACGCTGTCCGATGTTCAAGTTATCAGATAAGCTTTGGTAAAGATACTCGCTGTAGTTAGGGTCCTGATAACCGTAATAGGCAAAAATTCCAGCGTATGCATCTATTGATGTGCCTGATGATACGGGTGGCATGACTGATCCATAGCAGTTGTTAGGTATGTCAAATGAAGCTCCAGGAGGTATTGTATTCAACGCGTTGGTTGCAAAAATATCCGGAGTTCCCTGATTACGATCTGAGTACACATTACACATGCTATACAAGTTGCCACAACCGCTCCCATAGCCAAAATGATTCCAGGCCGCTGCCCGGTCAATCTCATCAAATGTAATGGCGTAATATTGATAATCTTCAAATGAGCCATTTCGAATGAAATCACAAGTGGTGAATGATGAGTCGCAATTATAGTAGAACACTCCGGGATTAACTGCCATGGCAGTTGATACTGACTTGATAACCGATTGATTTCTTCGAGCCTGAAGGTAGACTTTTTTCACTCCAGAGGCCGTTGGAGTTATGTATACCGTATCTCCATTAGTGACTGGTATTGACAGAGGAATGAAGCCATTTCCACCATCCTTCATCAAGCTATCAGCATACACATAGAAATCAATATCATTTGAGAATCCTTCCCAATTAACTGTAAGCACAATTGTATCTAGTACTTGTATAGTATCGGCAGACAAACGTGTAAGATTCAGTGATGAGCATGTAATGGAGCTATCTGATTCTAATACGAACGCAACAAAATTGGTAACCACACTTGCCGTAGTTACACTTCCCGAATTACTATCACCTGTAGTACCCCCATTGCCTAAGTCATCCCACTGGGTACCGTTCCACCCTGCCACATGCCGACCTATAAGTGAGGAGTCCATTCCACAAGTGGTTATTGTGTCCCAGCTAAGGGTCACGGTCGGTGTACTGCTTCCTGCATCCCGTGTCAGCATCCAATACTCGTTGGTGCTCAAATAATCTAACGAACCAGCCTTGCTGCTATGGCTGTACACATAGTCTGAGTTGCTTTCAAAATACTCTGCCGTAAAAGCATCAGAGGTATTGCTCGGTGCACTGATGCCGATGGGGCGATACACCCCGTTCCTCCCCACAGGGAACGTGTAGGCATCATTGCCTATTTTCTTCACCGAACCCTCTACATAACTGCTGTCCGTGGCCGTGGGCTCGACCCCGTCCTTCAGGGTCACCACCACATCGTTTTGGCATTCAACGACCCCATCGGTCAGGGCAAGCTCGTAGCTCACGGTGATGTCACTGTTCACCTTCAACCGCCCCGCACTCTTGTTCACCTCAACGCGGTAGAACTGTACATCCAGGTCGGAATTGGAGATGGTCAATTGCTGGTCGGTACTGCCATCGAACACCGCCTTGTAACCTGATGTGGTACTTCCGAACCGTACCACCTTCAGGCTGTCACCGTCCAAGGCGATGTCACCAGTATATTGCCCCTCTGTATTGTAGTTCATCCATAGTGGGTAACTGCTGTGATTGATAAGGGTCAGGTCGCCCAGCATGGTATCGGGGTTGTTGTACCCCCAGTACACATAGTTGCCTGATGTGCTGTTCTCCAGGGTGGTCGCCCCTTGGAACAGGTTGCCCCCATTGAGGTTGTTCGAGCCCGAGCCGGTCTTCTCCATATAGGTCGTCCCTCCAAAGGTGTTGCCCGATACCGAAAGACTGTTGCTGCTCATGCTCACATTGCCACCGAACGTGGCATTCATCAGGGTCACTGTCCCAGAGTGATCGTACGAGATGTCCGCGGTGACGTCCGCCCCATAGATGGTCAGCGAACTGTTGTGGTTCATGCCCGATAGGTCGATACTGCCATTTGCGGTCTGGGTATAGCCCTTGAGGGTCAGCAGTCCTGAGTGATACCCTTCACTTCCGATGCGCAGCAGCCCATTGTGAACTGTTGTACCCTCCCCAAAATTGATGTAACCCGATGTGCTGTCCACATTCATGATGATGTCCCGGTCAAAGGTCACCCCACCGCCAGAATACGCCCCAATGGTGAATCCCTTTCCAGTATTCCCTGAACGGTTGTTCAGTACAACCTGGTCGGCAAAGTAGGTTCCCGCCTCGCTCTGAGCAATGCTGATCCCTCCGGCAGCATCAAGGTTCAGCGTGCAAGGGCCTAAGATGGTATCAGGTGTGCCATATCCTAAATACAGATACTGAGCGTAAGAGCGGGTGATATCCACCGTATCAAGGAACATGTTCCCTCCGGTAGAGATGCTATTGCCTCCGGTCACATCAAGGGTGGTCCGTTTCTCAAAGGTCGAACCGCTGTACCATCCTGTCACAGACGGGAGTTCGGTCACCCCTTTGAAATGACACGCTGAACTGATGGTCGTTGCCTGATCGGGGCCTATCAGGTCGCCCTCCAATGTCAATGATGGGCCCAAGGCCAGGGTGGACGTGCCGCTCATTGAGCTCAGATCGATCGTATTGGACGAACTTTGCCCATACCCTCTGAGGGTCAGCTGTCCGGACGCATAGCCCTCCGAGCCGATGAGAAGCTCTCCATCATGGGTCGCCATTCCCTGATAGAACCTGATGTACCCTGAGCCTGAAGATACGTTCATCTCGATGTCATAGGCAAAGTGAGCTGTCGACCCGGTCTGGTTCACAATGGCGATTCCCTTGGTGGCATTGCCCGAATGGTTGTTGAACACCACTTTGTCTGCAAAATAGCTGCCTGTGGAGTTGTAGGCGAAAAGGGCAATTCCCGCATTCTCCAGATTGAAGGTCAGCGGGGCAAGAAATGTATCGGGGTTAGTATACCCGGAGTAGAAGTAGGAAGGCCCGTTCTGGGTGATGGTCACGGTGTCCATGTACAGGTTCCCTCCAGAGTACAGTTGGCCGGTATATGTTGTCTCCAGATCGGTCTTCTTCTTGAATACAGCATTGGTCAGAACAGAGACCGATGAGGTCATATCCACCTGACAGTCGAGGGTTGTGCCCGAGATGGTGGCAGAGCCGCCTGACATGTACAGCAGACCGTTCGATACCGTTGCTGCACCCAAAGCAGCGGTTGAACTCACTGTAAGGGCATATCCTCCAAGGCCCAGTACTCCACCCGTGCTGAGGGTGAAGTTGTTCACCGTGCGGTCTCCGTCCAGCACAGGGTCGTTGGAAGTGGAGACGATAGTGATATTGTCACCACCTCCCGGCACCCCGTTGGGGGTCCAGTTCGCACCGGTCGCAAAATCGGTGCTGGTACTTCCGTTCCAAGTGTAGCTGGTCTGAGCCTCTGAGACAGATACCGCACATGCAAGCATACAGACGGTGAGAAGAAGGGATAGTTTTTTCATGGCAGGTCGGTGTTTAAATGGGGGTGGCGTTCCCGTTGGAGGGACGGAAACACTTATTGGTTGTCCAGTAGGGTGGCATTCCCTACGCCCGAGGAGGTGAGGTACGTCCGTACATAGAAGGTCGACAGTCCCGTGAAGGAACCAAGTCCCACATTGGCACCTCCGGAGAACTCAAGCGAACAGCCATCGGAGAACGTCCCGGTCTGGTTCAATGGGAACCTGCGAGTGAGAAGGTCATAACTGCCGGAACTCGGACCCAGTTCCACAACAAGTGTATCGCTGCCCGAACTCACCGATGGAAAAGCAAGGGAAATGCTCTTCTCCAAGGAGTTCAATTCTGCGGACGAAAGTCCCACGGTATCAGGTGAACCTGCAAGGGTGATGGTAAGTGATTGCCCATGACTGATCAGGGAAAACAAGAGCAGGAAAGGAAGGATAGATACGAGAAGACGTGTCATGTGATACAGGTTTTGAACCCTAAATATCAGGCGACTTTCTTCAAAGCATCAACAAATCACAACAAAGAAATATCAACAATTTGATCGTTTATTGTTGTGAATCTTTGGAAGTATCAGAATCACAATTTGATGAAATATTGTTGTTAATTAATTGATTTACAATGGTTTGAATGATGGAGTTTTTTTGCTGGAAACTCAGTTTTACGGGTATGATTTTTGTTGAAAACTTTTCATTCGTTACGACTGAACAATTACGTGATTCACGTGTTTTACAATGGATAAATAGACGTTATTTTAAATCCAATGGTTAGAAAGATACCTCTAAGTAACAGACAAGAAAAATATGTTGTAGTTGACAGTACGGTGTATGAAGATCTTCTCGGAGATGACCGTCTTGCATCAATTGAATTTCTTCAAAAACTCCGTGCGCATTCCAACGGGTACGCCTTCTTTCAACGGTATAAGAAGAAAAACGAGAAACAAGGATATGAGACCATATATCTGCATAAATTGATTGCTGAGAAATATATAGCCAAGCCAAAGACAGATAAAAAGCTTTTCGTTCGATTCATTGATGGTGATGTCCTGAACGCTAGGATTGAAAATCTGGAGTGGGTCCCTATGGGAACGCTTCGTAGGAATATGAAGAACCGAAGCTCCACCACAGGCTATCGGGGAGTGACCGTTGACCGAGGGCGTTTCAGAGCCGTTATATATAGTGATGGCGTCAAATACGATCTTGGTTTTTTCGATGTTCCAGAAAAGGCCGCTATGGCATATAATGAAAAGTCAATAGAGCTTTTCGGAGTGACAGATGGATTGAATACGTTTGACGAGGAAGAGTAAATACTTCTTGTGATTTTTCGAACCCCTATATCATTGCCTTAGATTTTATCATTTCTCAGGAAGTCGTACAATTTGCCCTAAGTTGGTAAGCCTTGCTGCTTGCATTGAAGTGACGATCTATCTTCAAGATTATCAACAAAAAGCCCATCCATGATGGGCTTTTAGTTTTGATTTGGTTACAGATCAAGTTCATTTGCAAGAGACCGTGCGGTTTCTTCGAATGAGAACCATGCGAACCAATTTTTCAAATCATCTTTCACGGTAAGCGGATCTCCGGTACTCTCGATGTATTCCAATCGCAAGTCTTCAATCTCATCATAGTGAGCATCGAAGAACTCATGCGTGTCATTGTAATAGATAAGAGAGCTGACCATTCCGCTTACACAACCATGTGAAAAGAGGTCGTTGAAAAATGCTTCAGGGTCATGATACTCAAGGGCTTCGATAGCAACTGCTGCCCGAATAGTAGCAGGTTCATCTACAACGATTGATTTGAGCTTCTTGATAAGCTGTGATTTTGTGTTTGTGTCCATAATGCTTTGACTTAATTGATAATCGAGCATCGGCATGGACTTGTGATAGAAATGAAGTGCAAGTAGGAATGAGCGAAGCCAGCATTGCTTGCGCTCGTTTCGTGCAATGTCCAGAATCGAGAATATTCAATTCAAAGCATGACCAAACGTTGAATCCAGATATGAAGCAAATCGCAGGAGATGAACCTACGGCATGACCCCATCGTCAACGAATGAGAAGTACGTCTCTCTCGTCAAAATGATGTGATCGAGCATTACAATTTCAAAGAGCTTACAACCGTCCTTGATCTTCCTCGTGAGAGCAATATCTGCCTGACTGGGCTGTACATTCCCTGACGGATGGTTGTGGCACAGAACAATGGCACAAGCATTCGTAGTGATTGCGAGTTGGAATATCTCAAGCAGATTTACGGTACACGCAGATACTGAACCCACTCCAACCAATGAAACTCCCAAAACCCTGTTTGACCGATTCAGCAATGCAATCCAGAATGATTCTTTCAGATCAAGTGTTTTGGGGTTAAACACGCTTCGAAACAACCGTTCACAATCCTTTGAGTTGCCGATTTTACTCATTGCATCAAACGGTGGTCGCTCGTACTGGATTTCCAATTCCTTCACAACCACGCGGCTGACTGATGTTCGTTTTACCATTGTTTTTCATCCATCATAGTTCTCAGGGATGGAGTGGAGTAGAAGTCAAAATATGTCATTGTGGCCTGCATGCTTTCAAAACTTCAAGACACAGTTCTTCTGGCACTTTTGAGCGTTCGAAACTGTTTTTTTGCCCCTGCGTCCCTCCGTGAGTACCTCGTGGGGCTGGTGTGTGGCACGATGCGCCTGGCCGACATATAGGACGTGGATTCCAGTTCACATTATTTGTCCAAATATCCGTGGGCTTCATTCTGATATCACCATACTGACAATACGATACGGTATGTCGTATTGGACAGATTTTCATAACGGGCATCTTGCGAAGAAGCCCTCGTGGATTCTCCATATACCAGATGAGATTCGGATTGAGTTGTTGGTAGTACCAAATGAGCCAAAATGTTCGTCTTACCAGCTCTATCCCCAAAATGGCCGTACCAGTTTTTGGAACATGTACTTCTCCGCTTTTGTCCCAATGCCGCCACATACTCGCAACGCTGAAACTGGTGCATGGAGGTGAAGCCCAAATGATGTCCGGGACAAATGGTATATCAGCAGGTCGTGTCTTTCGAATATCCTTTACAAGGTCGATTCCTTCAAACGGCTCAATGTCAACCGAGAACGATTCAAAACCCAACCGACCTGCAGCTTTACTGATACTTCCACTTCCTGCAAAGAGGTCTAACACTTTCATGATGAAAGTGTGACCGAGAAACGCTCTTGCTTGTAGTGGTCAGATTATGCCATAGCAGTCGCTTCGTATAGTGGATAGACCGTCAAATTGTCGTACTTTCATCATATACTGATATTCACGACATGGAATCGCAGAAACTCGCAATAATCGTACTTGGTAAACCGAACTCAGGAAAATCGACTACTTGGTATTCACTCTTTGGTCGAACAATCAGAACGGGCTGGAAAAGACTGGATATAGATGGTGAGGAGATTGAAGGGTTCGTCAAAAATTCCTCCTTCGAAGAAATGGGTCAGGAGATTTCGATGGACGTGTTTGTTCGCAATGCTTCCTTCGAAGAGTACGGAGATGAAGTAGAGACATATTTCAATGACGGTTTGCCGAATGTGGTATTTTGCTCTGTGCAGTATATTGAAAAGGGTGTGAGAACCATAGAGTGGTTTAAAAACCAAGGATACTTTTTGTATATACAATGGTTGAATCCAGGGTACCGACTTCAGATAGAGTACGATGATTTTTTAAGGATGCAGGAACGATTTGAAGCGTATGGTAGGTTTCAAAAGGTATCGGGTAAGGAAAGTGGAGTAGAGCGGGTCCGGGACATTCGAACGTTTCTAGCTTCTTGGGTCCGTAACAATTACTGGCAGACGTCTGTGAATGACCTGCGAGAGGTGACGGTCGCCTAATTGAATGTGAGCAATTTAAGAAGGTTTGTTCAGGTCCTCTATCGTTTTTGTAGAAAGAAGGGTTATCGCACTAAATGCCTTCGCAGGTGTTCCATCAATCATCAAGGTCAAATAGATGTGAAAGTTCGGAAGGGTTATGAAATCAATGGCCTCAAATACCGGATACATCTTCTTTGCCATCAATGCTGCATCGAACGCATCTACTCGAAATGAAATGTGTGTTCCCACGTTGCCAAGCACGGCATTCCTTATCTCAAGGTCAAGCTGATCCATGTACTGGTGCGCCATTATCATACCCACCTTGTACTTTCGGAGTTCTGAAAGCATGTTGACCAAGGATAGGGTAGTGAAGTTCTGAAACTCATCGAGGTACACGAAAAACGAAACCCGCTTGTCTTCTGCCACATCAACCCGACTGAAGGCAGCTGATGCAACGGAGGTAAGGAGTACGGCTCCCAGAATATGAGCGACATCTTCACCGACCGCGCCTTTGGAAAGATTGACCAAGAGGATTGTCCGTTTATCTATGATCTCCCGAAGCGACAATCTTTCTGTATTATCTACCAGTACCCGTTTGATGATAGGGTGAGCGAGTAGTCCTCCGACCTTGTTCAAGGCAGGGAGTACATCATAGTACTGGTATCGCGGAAACTCCTTTGTCCAGAATTTTTTCACTTCAGGATTTTGGATATGTATCAGTGCATTCTTTCGAAACTCCTTGCTTAATAGCATCTCAGGAATGTGGGATATATCTGCCTGTGGTTGATCAAGGAGTGCCAGAAGGGTAAACCGAAGAATATGTTCGAGTTTTACTCCCCATGCATCTATCCAGAGCTTTTTGAGCGTTTCAAGAATAGAGGAGGCGACCAATGACCGCTTTTCATAGCTGACCTTCCGAAGAGGGTTGTAGCCATATAGTTTCTTCGGGTCGGTCAGGTCAAGATAGACAAGGTCGTTCTGCCGATGTGGGGGAATGGCGTGTTTGATGCGAGACACCAGATCACCATGTGGGTCAATGAGGCAAAGTCCCCGACCAAGTGCAACATCCTGAGAGATGAGGGTCTGCAATAGGGTGGACTTTCCAGTTCCAGTCTTACCGATGATATATGTATGTAGAAGTCGGTCGGCCTGTTTGATGCCAAAAGGCACACCACCGTTCCGGAAGTTGGTTTTGGCGAAGTAGCTTATATCAGCATTGGAATCCATGCCAGCATGGTGACATGTGGGTGGAGTGGGAGATAGGGGACCTATTATGTGTAATTGAAGTGCCTTTTGGGTCAAAAAATTAACATGTTCTGATGTGTTTGATAATAAATTGTTGTATGTTCGTGCTTCCATTTGATGTCATGATCCTGATACTGAGTGATAAGAACGATATGCATGCGGACCACGTCCAAGGAGTGGTGCAGAAAAGAGGACTGCCGTTCTATCGTTTGAACTTGGATGTCGAATCATTGAAAGAGACCACTGTCACCTATCAGAACGGTTCATGGATGCGGATCGAACAGCGAGGCAATACTTTGAACCTGGATGAGGTTCAGTGTGTTTGGGGTAGAAGGACGTTTGTTGAGCTTTTGTTGGACGAACAGTTTGATCAGACCGCAGACTTCAAAATATGGAAGAACGAATGGAATAAGACCCTTTTGGGGATATATATGACCTTGAAGGACAGGGCATGGCTCAATCCATGGAGAATCTCATATCAGGCAGAGAACAAGTATCTCCAGATGAAGTACGCTGCCGAGGTTGGACTTGTCGTTCCCAGAACACTCGTCAGCAATGACAGGAGTGAACTTATACGTTTTGCGGAAGCATATTCACCGGTTGTTCTGAAGTTGATGCACCAGGATTTCTACAAAGGAAGTGGTAACGACTATCAGGGAATATATGTGAATATCGTGACGGCAGAGGAGCTTGCCGGATTTGGAAGTGTCGGAGAGAATCCCGTGGTGCTTCAACAATACACAGAGAAAAGTTTCGAGGTTCGTTACACGGTGGTCGGTGATGACCATTTCGTCTGTCGTATCGATTCTCAAAGGTCATCGGTCGCAAGGACCGACTGGAGGCGGTATGATATTCCAAATACGCCTCATTATATAATGCAACCACCGAAGGACATCCGGACCAAAGTGTCGGAGTTAATGAGCCTCCTGCAGATCGAGTACGGGGCATTGGGCTTTATTGTAACTCCGGATGGGGATTGGTTCTTTCTGGAGGTTAATTCCATGGGGCAGTTCCTGTGGATAGAAGACCTCACAGGACTATCTATTTCAGATGGTATTGTCAATTGGATGGAGGCAAAATTGAGTATGAAACAAATATTGAATTAAAACAGAATAACTATGAAAGTATTTGCATCAAATTACATGGAGCCACTGGTCGGTGAAAGTGTTCCGCCTGTATCAAAATGGAACTGGGAACCGACAAACCAGGAAGTGAAGAAAATTTACGCTTCAGGGGCGAAAACAGGTACACGGGCTTCAACATATGCTTCCGAAAAGGATAACGAGGCAGATACTGACAGACCGAACGAAGGAGCCTGATATTTCAGAAGCAAGGCGTTTGCTGCTTCATGGAATTTGAATGTTCCAAACAAACGGAAAGGGAATGTCAGTCCTTTCTGAACCTTGACGTCTTTTTTACGTTCCATCAGGGACAATAAAGAGAACATGGTAAGGAAAATTCAACTTCAGAACCGCAAAGACATGTATGCGGTAGTAGATGATAATGTGTATCAAGACATAGCGAACGATGAACGTCTTTCATCGTTCGACTTTCTAAAGAAGCTTCGGGCACATTCCAATGGATATGCATTTTTCCAGCGATATAGGAATGTTGATGGAGTTCAGGGATACGAGACCATATACCTGCACAGATACATAGCTGAGAAATACATTGAAAAGCCAAAAAGCGATAAAAAGCTTTTTGTGCGGTTCATTGACGGTGATTGCCTCAATGCTACGATTGAAAATCTGGAATGGGTTCCTATGGGAACGTTGCGTAGGAATATGAAAAACCGAAGCTCCACTACAGGTTTCCGAGGGGTTACCATAGACCGGGGAAAGTATAGGGCTGTGTTGTATTCTGATGGAAGGAAATATGATCTGGGATTCTTCGATGTTCCAGAGGAAGCTGCCAAGGCATACAATAGGAAGTCAATGGAGCTTTTCGGGGAGACAGTTGGCCTGAATCGATTTGATGATCATCAGTAGAAGCGACACACTTTTACATGGAGGTAATATGCACGTGAGTGATTACTTAGACACTTCATATTGTGTGTGTGGTGGGTGAACTTACTGCATTTCGGGTTTTATGTAGATCGTCCAATCCGATTTTGAATAAGACGGGCTGATTGATGATAAATTGTTGAAAACTTTTTCAACAACATTTAACAAATTTTGAAATATTGTCGGGTGAAAAATCAACAACCATCCGACCCGTGTTCGATCGCATCATATTGACCCCACTGCTGCTCCTTGTGGCCTTCGTGTCCCAAGGGCAGAGTTTCTGTTCCAATGCCACCCTCTCCAAGGTCTATGCGGAGAGTGACACGGCAGGCATTTCGGTCGATGGTCTTGGCGCTGTTCCGTTCAACTACGTGCTGTCGTTGGATCTGACCAACTCCTCCGTGGAATCGGTGACCATCTGGATGGGACTGAACACGGACGGGAAGGAACTGCTGGACGGGAACTTCCCGACCACCTCATCAGAAAGCTATACCGATGGCACCTCCGTGACAGTGGACGGCACGCATGTGGACATTGGTCTGGGACGATTCACCGGGCTTGCCGATTTCAAACTCAGGGCCATGGGCCTGAACAATATGGGCGGGGTCATCGGCCTGATGAACATGACCTATCCTGAATGATGACCGGAAAATAACACGGATGGACCGAAGAACACTTCCATTGAGGACACTCATTGTCACCCTGCTCCTTTTCCCATGCACCTGGGCACTCGGCCAGACCAGCTACACCTGGAACGGAGGCACCAGCACCGACTTTGCCACAGCCTCGAACTGGACGCCCAGTGGGGTGCCGGGAAGCAGTGATGACATCACCATCGTTTCGACATCCAACGACCCCGTACTGGATACCGATAGGACCTTGGATGACGTGACGCTGACAAGCGGCACGTTCAACCTTGGGGGACATGTGCTTACCGTATCCACGGGTTCATCTCTCAATGGAGGAACGATCAGCAATGGGGAGCTGGTGATGACGACAGGTTCGGCCAGTATCAGCGGGGTCAGCGTGGGCTGCAAGCTGAACCTGAGCTGTAATATCGGTTCGGTCGGTGGCTCCACTTTCACCGATTCGGTCACGATCGTCCATACGTACGGATCCACCGCATCGGTGAACAACAACCGTTTTGAGGACTATGTGGCACTGAAGAACGATAACGGAGGGGCATTGAACATAGGTGCCGTGGCCGACACGTTCCTCGCCCCTGTCCTGATCGAGGCTGTGGGTCAAGGGTACATCACCGTGGCCGCAGGAGGCGCGGGCAACTACTTTGCCGATGATGTGACCCTGACCGTGAACGGTGGGGTGAGCAACCAGGGCATCACCATCGGTTCCAACTCATCGAGCGGGGCGCATTTTGCAGGGGACATCTACCTGAACGCCACCACAGGGTCGGGCTACATCGACTTCAATGACGGCACCAACACCCATGACGGTCAGCTTCTTATCGGGGCGCAGGGGTATCATTCGGGACTGCTGACGCTGGAAGCATACGGACAGACCGCTGCATACGACCTGGACCTGTCGGGATTAGAGGATGATGCCACCTTGCAACTGGGCCCCGGCCTGACCGCGGAGGCGGATGTGACCGCCCCCGACCTGAGCACCACCATCGGTGCCAACTGTCATTTCAAAGGGACGCTCACCGCACCCAAACTCATCGGTTGGGGTTCGAACGGGGTGTATGACGGAAAGGTGGATGTGACCATGACCCAGTACAACATGTCCACCGGGGGGAACCACTTTGCCGACACCGCCACCATTGTGGCCGCCTCGGCCCAAGGGTACTCGCAGTATCTGGGAAGTGCCACCACCGACACGTTCATGGCCCCCGTGACCATCACCTTGACCAACCAGCAGAACCTCTATCTCGGGAACGGGGCCGGGGGCATGTATTGCGCGGATGATGTGACCATCAACAATTACGGCACCACCAGTTCGCACATCTATATCGGAGGCAGTTCAGGGACGGTGAACCATTTTGCGGGAGACATCACGCTGAATGTGGACAGCACGGCCGGGAACGTCCTGTTCAACCAAGGGACGACCACCCATGACGGCAGCCTGCTGATCGGCAGTTACGGATACCATTCAGGCACGCTGACGATCAATGCGGTCTATGTGCAGAGTGCGGCCAATGCCATCGATCTCAGTGCCATGGACAATACTTCCCTGCTCGTACTGGGCACGGGACTGACATTGGAAGGGGGGCTGGCCGGACCGGGTGTCAGAACAACGGTCAATGCGGACTGTCATTTCAAGGGGTCGGTCGATCTGCCGAATGTCTCTTCCTGGGGCACCGGTGGGGTCTATGACGGCCCTGCGCGCATCGAGGTGCCCGGTGCGAGTGACCTTGGTACGGGAGGGAACATGTACAGTGATTCTGTCCATATCATCTATTCAGGCAGCGGGAAACTCTATCTTGGCTCCTCTTCGTTACCGGACACGGTATTGGGGCCCTATGTGCTGGATGTCGAGGGCTCGCATTACGTTTACATGTCCAACAATTCGGCCGGAAACTACTTTGCGGACAGGGTCACCATCAACAATCATGGTACCAACAGCGGCAGGGGCATCTACATCGGGAACAATGCGGCCTCCACCACCTATTTTGCCGACAGTCTCATTCTGAACACGGACAGTACTGCGGGGTTCATCAACTTCTACCTGGGCACCGCCACCCACGCGGGCAGGCTCCTGATCGGGGATGAGGGCTATCACTCGGGGGTGCTGACCCTGCAGTCCTACAGGCAGGATACGGTACTGGATATGGATCTGACCTTGTTGGATCACAATGCCACACTGACCTTGGGGTCGGGTCTGGAACTGGAGGGGGATCTGACCGCCCCAGAGGACGTATACACCACCTTGGCCAGCAACTGCCATTTCAAGGGAAGAGTGAACATTCCCAAGCTTTACAGTTGGGGAACGGGCGGTCGGTTCGAGGGAGTGACGGACCTTGAGCTCCATCGCAACGCTACCTATTCCACAGGGGGAAACTACTTTATAGATTCCTTGACCGTTACACAGTGGGGTTCGGAACAGGCCGCGTTCGGTTCAGGAAGTACTGCGGCCGATACTGTGCTCGGTCCGATGACCATCAACCTGGAAGGCTCCCATTATTTCTATATAGGGGTCAGCCCGGGGAACTACTTTGCCGATGATGTGACGCTGAACCATCACGGGCCGTTGACCTCACGGGGATTCTATATCGGCTATTATTCCACTTCGGGCAATCATTTCGGAGGGGACATCATCCTGAACACGGACAGTGCTGCAGGCTTTATCAACTTTTATAACGGTACGGTCACCCATGAGGGTCTTCTCAGGATCGGTGATGAGGGATACCATTCAGGGGTCCTCACTTTGGATGCCTATACCCAGACGGGAAGTGGTACCATCGACCTGAGCGGCATCGACAACACGGCCAGTATCACTGTTCAGAGCAATGCTGATATCACGGCCGACCTGATCTATCACAACACCTCGCGCAGCATCACCCTGAACGGGGCCACCTTCCGGGGCGATGTGGACATTGAGAGTCCGAGTCTGCCGGTCACCTATTGTGATTTCCATGGCACCACGAGCCTTGAGAAGACAGGGGGTACCAATAACCTGAACAAGGCGAACGTCTTCCATGGGGAGGCGACCATTGCCACCAGCAGCAACAGCAACTACCAGTACTGGGGTTATGCCGAGCCGGACACGTTCCTATCCAAACTCACCCTGTCCAATACCTCTTCTCAGTCGCTTATCATGGCCTACTCCAGCGCCAGCGTGTTCGAGGGTGACATCACCTTCGAGGGAGATACGGGAAAGGTCATTCAGATGGGGGGAACGACCGCAGGGTACAAGGCACTTCTTACTGGGGATGCCTTTCAGGCCATCAAGCGGAAAAATGAGATCGATGACAGGATCTATCGTGCAGAGGTGAACAAGAGCGGAGGTGCGGTCATTCTGGAGGACACCGTTGAGGTATACACGGAACTGTCCTTGACCGATGGGGTCATCAAATGCGTCTCAGACGGTGAACTGAGGCTCAGGGACGGAATCACGGTTGTCGGAGGAAGTGATACGAGTCATGTGGATGGACCGGTGACCAAGATCGGCAACGATGCGTTCACCTTCCCCTTGGGAGATGATGGCAGATACCGTCCACTTGCCATGACGGCCCCTTCCTCCAGTACGGACGAGTTTACGGCCGAGTACCGTGACCGGAACTCTAACGGACGGCATCGGCACAAATACCGTGAATCGAACATCAGTTCGATCGATGAGAAAGGGTATTGGGTGTTTACCAGAGAGGTCGGCTCGTCCGTTCCCGATGTGACCTTGGGATGGGACAGTCTGACCTGTGGGGTGTCGGACACGGCAGGTCTTGTCATTGTCGGTTGGGGTTCCACAGACACAGCGTGGGTGAATCTTGGGGGGGCGAACCTCAGCGGAGACACCATTTCCGGTGCCCTTACCAATGCTGTAACGGTGGTGTTCGGTGAGCTCGCCCTCGGGTCGGACACCTTGAATGATCTGAACTGTGCGTACGACCCGTATGAGGACTGTCCGTTACCGGTATTTTCCTTCACCAGCGGGTGTGTCGGTGACACGGTCCACTTCACCGATGCGAGTACGGGAGACATGACCGGTGCGGTGTACTCTTGGGATTTCGATGACCCGCTTTCGAGTTCGGACAACTTCAGTTCGTTGACCGATCCCTACCACATCTTTGTCAGTGGCGGGCCGTTCTACGTGACCCTCAATATTCAGGGACTCAACGGCTGCGACCTGACCTACATGGACACGGTGAACATGGACCGGCAGCTACCTGACAGCAGTTACTTCATGTCGAACCTGACAACGGTCGAGGCCAACAACCCGGTGACCTTCTTCTATGTGGGTGACGGTCTGTCCGGACAGAGCTTCTCATGGGACATGGGAGACGGAACCACGTATGACTCCAACGACTATGCGCTTTTCGATACCATCAGTTACTCCTACGACACGGCCGGGGTCTATTATGTGAAGTTCTACCATTGGACAGATGTGAACTGCAAAGGGGTGCAGACCATCGCCATCACGGTCACCATGGTCCCAGATGAGTGTATTATTGCGGACTTCAAGGCATCGGTCAGTTGTATGGATGACTCCACACGGTTCACCGACCGCTCGTTCGGTGATGTGGAGGATGCAACTTACCTGTGGACCTATCATTCCACCTACTCAGGGTATGAGAACTTCTCCACCGAACAGAATCCTCAGTACAAATTCGGAGATGAGGGACCCTATGAGGTGACCCTGACGGTCACTAGGGACAGCCTGTGTTGGGACCGGGTCACCCGTGAGATCCATTTCAGGAATGAGCTGCAGGATACCAGTGAATTGGAGTTCGGTGCAAATCTCGTGGATATCAATGACAACATCACCTTCCATCTGGACGGCCCCATATCCGATGCCATCTATGAATTGGATCTCGGTGATGGTACGGTCACGGCCTCCACCGACAGCTTTCCATTGTATGACTTTGTCCATGACTATAACCTTGCGGATGTCTATGATGTGGAGCTGACACATGGTGACTCCGGGTGTCTGAGCATCCGAAGGTTCAGGATATTCGTCAACGATCCGAACGGATCCTGTCCCACGGTCGATGCCGGTCCGGACACCTCACTCGGTTTCGGGGCGAGCTGCTATCTGGGGGGAAGTCCGACCATCTCAGGGGGGACCTCTCCGTTCAGTACTGAGTGGATACCGGCCTCCGGACTGGATGATTCCAGTCAGGTGAATCCGGTTGTGACCCCCGAATTCGACCAACTATACACCGTACGAGTGGATGACAGCAACAGTTGTGTGAATTTCGACCAAGTGATGGTCAGGGTCGACTCCACATTGATCGTCTCCACGGCAGGGTTCGATACGGTCCAGAACACGGTGGAGCCGTTGATGATGAGCATCCGCGCACCGGGTTTCAATGAAACGGGCCGTACCGGAAGTGAGAGTTCATACCTTATCCAACTACCGAGCAGCGGAACCTCCGAGGTAAGACTGCTGTTCCATCGGGATCCGTCCGAGATCCTTGCCAAGGTGTCGTTCGATGTGGACAACACGGGCTCCGTGAGCAATGTGGCATTGATACAGACCGATGCATACTCCAAAGCGGAGACCAAGACCACGTTGGACGGCAGTTATTACTCGCTGTCAGGGGGAGGGATAACCATCAATACGGCTTTCGTGAAGGGATACGTGGACAGGCTTGTCGGTGTCTTTGTCCCTTACTGGATCACTTGTACCGGTGATGATTCGCGTAATAATGATCAGATCAACCTATATGGGGAAAATGGTCTTCCCGTATATAGGGCGAAAGGTTATTTCGACCAATTGGGACGGACTGTCCAAACTCAGATCAGACAGTACTCCTCGGCCAATACGCTGGCGATCCAAACTGTTACTGATGCTTTCGGACGTGAGGCTTTAAAATCACTTCCAGCTCCCATTTTCAACCTTAGCTCTTGCTATGAGGATGGTTTTATGGAAGCGGCTGATGGAGTACCATATTCATATGCTCATTTTGACTTAGCGGATTACTCGGAAGGAACGGTTATTCATGGAGGAGAGGATGATAGTCCCAGAGGAGTCTACCAAGGAGGGATGGGGTCATTGGGGTATTACTACAGCAATTCGAATACACAGGAGGAATTTGTGCCCGCGTCCAAGTATCCTTACAGTAGGGTCGAATATTTTGATGACCCCTTGAACCGGGTGAAAAGGATTTCAATTGCTGGTGAGCATCACCGAATGGGTACTGACCATGAAAACCGGATATTCCATCTTGGTAGTGGTGGTGAGTACAGAGGACACATCGGAGATCAGGTGACCAAAAAAGTGACGGTGGATGCGGACGGTGTGGAAAAGATAACCTACACCGATCGATATGGAAGAGTGAAGGCAACTTGCTTCAGCGGTATCAATTCAGGATGCACGCATGTTGTCACGAAGAGGATCATGTACAATGGAACCCGAAAATCCGATATACATGTGCCCATCATTCATAATGAGGATGTAAAGCTTCCGTTGAACAGCAGCAGAGGTGTTCAGGCCAATGGCAATATCATTTACCATATTAAGGATATGGAAACAGGCAGAGAGCTTATTGAGGGAGAAGATTGGGACCTTGATGAGGACATTCATTCCAGAGCAGTAAGTTTCTATGGGCAATATGCTCACAAGAGTCTGTTTCTGAGAATTTGGTATGAATACACAGAGGGGTATCTGAATCAGTATTTTGAGGATTACTCCGATCCTACCGGGCGGTGGATTCCCGACCAAAGCGTACAATACAGATTGGACTATGGCAACTGGACATTGAATGAGTATTACGGGGTGTCCGACCTTCTCAAGAGTAGCATTCAGCCGGAGGCCATTGACTGTCAGGTCATCAGCGAAAATACGGTTGAGTCTCTTGAGTTCGGTACTGAGACAGCAGAAGGTGTTTATCCAATTTATGATGAGAACACCGACACCTATCTCGATGGCTCTGGTAATCCAGCATTCAGTAGCGAAGTGGAAGGGTTCTACACCGATGTCAATGGTTCGGGTTCCGATCTGTATTCTACCACTACATATCAGGATCATGATGTGACGCTTCGCCTGAATGTGTTCGGAGCGTCCATACCACCCTGCGACCCGTTGTCCTTGCCGGATGAAGTGGTATGGAGCCGACAACGAGACAATGAGGGAAGTCAAATGTTGGATCGGATCTTCGATCCTCATTATGGTTCCTATGGTCTGGATCAGAACAACCGGAGTTGGAGCCCGTTCGATCCTGTGGCCGGAGGGCTGGTGTATCAATTAGAGAATCAATGTGTTGGGCATTGTATAAATCATGTTCAGGACTGTGGGGAAACAGGTGTCGATTCCGGACCTTCCTGCGGAAGTGAGCCAGGCGTTTCCGACCCTTGCGCTGGTATTCCAGAGACCATAATGGCCGAATACAGGCTTGAGTTTGAGGTAATGGGAAAGAGTGGCGCAACCTATTATCACCTCAATGAGGATGGCATTTATCAATCAGGTCAAACACCGACCCATTACGTGTATGCGACTTTGTACAGGGATTGTCAATGTAACCGATATTTCGATTTCTCATCATCGCTTGTCGATTTTGGAATGACCATTAGTGATGATGAATTGGAAAACTATCCAGATGGGATCTATGTGAATCTGCTTGATCTATGGGTCAGGGCCCCGTATGAGACGTCATGGTCCAACAGCGAAACTGCTCCTCAGTTCGGCAACTACCAATACATGCAATATTCGGTCGTGGCCGATCATCATGTCGTGCCAAGTGACATTCCTCCTGCCATATCAGCAACCAATTACCGTTCGGTGTATGAGTACAATCAACTGGATCAGCTGATCTCTGCGGACGATGTGGACAGGGGTAGGGTTGAGCTTTTGTACAATACAGCTGGCCAGCTTCGTTTTTATGAGGATGCGTTCCAAAGAAAGCCAAGTGAACGAAGGTATTCGTATATCGACTATGACGCGGCAGGAAGACCTATCGAAATTGGGGAATATGATTACAAGAGTGACAGCCTTGCAGGGGATGGTAGTGGAAGCAATTTCGGTGGGTTCAAGTTTGAGAACGATGACTGGAACTGGGAATCGTTGGATTTTGTGGCATCCCTTGACGTTTCTGTGAAGACCATTTTGGATGAAGGAAGCCTTGATGAGGCATATCGCCTCAGTAGAAGGCGTATCATGTATGACATTCCAGATGACAACTCCAGCCAATACTATCCATTTCCTATTTCCGGTCATGAGGCTCAGGAAAACCTCAGAGGCCATGTTTCCAAAACATGGAATGATGAAAATGTGACATGGTACAGTTATCTGTATGATGGCAAGATGGATTGGACGGTTCAGTATAACGTGGATCTGGACGAATACACGATTGCTGAATATGTATACACGGATTACGGAAACCTTGAGACGGTGACATATAAACATGGCACGTCTCAGTCCGAAAGTTTCGCCCATTCTCTTAAGTATGATCACGACCAGAGATTGACGGAGGTTCGGACGTCAGTTGATGGAGGCAGTTCGGAGGTTCAGGCCACCTATGAATACTACCTGCATGGTCCGCTCAAACGTCAGGTCAAGGGGCAAGACCTGCAAGGGGTGGATTACGTGTACACCATCAACGGATGGTTGAAAAGCATCAACTCCCCAAACTTGGGGTATTCCGGAACAGCAAGGTTCGTGGATCCGGGAAAGGACGGAATTGCCAATGGACTCAGTACGGATCTGTTCGGAATGACCTTGGATTACTTCAGCTCTGATTACCGTAGACGGGGAACGAACATCAATTGGGGAGATGCATCGGATATGGAACGGCATTCGGGGCTTATACGGAGTGCCCGCTGGAATACCGCCTATACGGGCATGGACCTGACATCCAGCGGCAAGCAGAACATGTATGCCTATGAATATGATTGGCGAAGATGGCTGACATCAGCCACGTTCGGGGATTATGAGCCCACTTCGGATGAGAATGGACTTGCCTTCACCGTGGCCTCAACCATTCCGGGCAGGGTGATATATTTCGATGGCATTTCTCAATCGGTCGGCACACCATTGCAGGAACTTCCGGCCCCGAACTTCACCTCTGATGCCAATGAAAACTACCTGGTGTCGAACATCACGTATGACAAGAACGGGAATCTACTCACCTTGGACCGTAATGCGTACGGAAGCTATTTGGCAATGGACCGTTTTGAGTACAACTATACTGCGGGAACGAATAAGCTCGATCATGTGGATGATTCGGGCACAGACTTTGTCGATGGGGGAATGCAGGCAATATTCCAAGACATCAAATCAACTCAAGCCACAGGAAATTACGCGTATGATGCCGTGGGACGCCTTATCGGAGATGCAGATAACAGCGAAAAGAATTTTGTGGAATATGATTTTACAGGAAAGCCGACAACCGTATGGTGGGATGCCTCTCATACGATTCACAAAGCATCGTATCTTTATGATGAAAGAGGGTTCAGGATCAAAAAGACAGACTATGACAATAGCGGAGCTTGGATGACAAAGACCCACTATTTGCGAGATGCTTTTGGAAATCTGATGGAGACCCGAACTGATGAATCTGGAGGAGGAGCCGGTCCTGAAGAACAGGACTATTCAATTGTAGGACTTGACAAGATCGGCTTTTACAGCCGTGTGGATGATGAGATCCGGTACCAGTTGACGGATCATTTGGGCAATGTGCGGGTGGAGTACCGCTCTGATGCGAACGGGGCCGCGGAATTGTTGAGTGCCACCGATTACTATCCGTTCGGTATGGAAATGCCAGGTAGGGGGCTGTTATCCTCCGATGGAGCCGCTTCTTATGGCTATCAAGGAGAATTCGCGGAAAGGGACCGCAATTTGAAATGGGTCAGTTTCGATCTGAGGACCTATGACGGAAGGTTGGGGAGATTCCATAATGTGGATCCTATGCTTCAATTCCATTCACCCTTTTTGGCAATGGCGAACAATCCACTCAGCAATATTGACCCGACAGGTGGGGTTACCGCTGGAGGTGGTGATGGTTCGTGTCCGTGTCCGGCCACAACAATGGATCCGTGTCCATGCATGAGCGGAAGTGGAGGCGCACCCCCTCCATCGATCAGCTCAACGCCTTCCAATTCATCAGAATCGGGAGGAGGACATGCTACGGACAGTTATTTCAATTGGAATTACAGCAGTATCACACCGGATATGAGTCAAAATATAGGTGCTGATGTTCTAAGACCTCAGGTAATGGACGGTGATCATGTGGCCATATTTCCTGCTTATCAGGACAATACTCTATTAGATCTAAATATTGAACTGCTTAACCAACGAAGAATAATAAACTACAGGCATGGATCAATGTTTGTTACAGAAGAGCCAGTGCCAGCCAACGATCCAGAATATTCTAAGGAGGTCAAGTTTGATCGCATCACAAGTATCGATGAACTCAAGGCTGTTCTCGATATGGCATATTCTGCAGCAAAAATATCTGGAGCAGTAGATGAGGCCTTCAAGTGGTACAAATCCGGGCCTCATCAAAGAGACCCGGAGTGGGCAATAAAGGTTCTGAAAAGCTTCTTTGAGCAGGCAAATCTCTCCAATGAAATGTTAGAAAAGGCAATTGAGGTGGCCCCTGATTTCATGGAGCAAATTCTGGAAAATGTTGTTGAAGAGCAGCCGGAAATTGAGCGTGTGATTATTATTTACTCAAGTAAAAATGGATTGGTTAAACATGCAATGCTTGTTATAGATTCAGAGACTGGAGAAATAGGTGACACTACGATCGTGACTAGCGGTCAACTTAAGGATTTTCGAAGGAAAAGCCTTAAAGGAACAATCATACTCGAAATAGACACTTTAGATGAAGGATTTACTATTCCAGCGCCATGATCAAAGGCTGAAACAATTAATGATTGCGGTCATTTTTATATTGTTGGTTAGGTGTGACACAAACTATTCTGGTCAGACTCAGAATAGAGATGGACTACCGTGGGACACTATACGAGGGTTACATGACTCCCGTTCAACAGGTACTACAAATGGTTTTTATAAATTGCAATACAATGATGGTAGCTTAAGGGAGTTAAGTAATTATTGTAATGGAAAACTGAACGGACCTCGCCTAAAATTTCACAAAAGTGGAAAACTGAAGGAGTACATTTTTTTCAACCGTGGTAAAGTCAAGGATTACTGTATGTTTGACGAGGATGATGACCCGTTTTACGTTATATTTGATAGGGTTCCTTACCGTTGTTCGAAAGATACAACACCGTGTGAAGTTGCAAACAGGGTTGACAGTATTTTCAGAAAATACGAGTCTGTTTCCAAAATAGACTGGGAAGCGTTTTTCAAGAACAGAACATGCGACTGAGAGCGTCATTGACCTTGGTTGCCTTGCAGGTGCTGACATTGGTTGTCGGCATGTCGGTATCGCTTGTCAGTTGTGATACTGAACATTCCGGTCATGTTGAAGAAGTGTTTCCGTGGGACACTATTCCCACACCAGCTGGTTCAGGACTCCATGATGCTCAAGTTGGTTTTTACAAATGGGTTTACAATGATGGCAGTTTAAAGACGGCAATAACCCATTGCGATGGAATCGTGAATGGGATTACTCTTGAGTTTTACAAGGACGGACAACTGGCTGAGTATCGGGTTTTCAACTATAAAAAGAACCGTGATTATTGTTTGTTTGATAAGGATGGAAATCCGATCATGGTGATATTTGATAGGGTTGATTATGCCTGTTGGAAGGACACCACACCGTGTGAAGTTGCAAACAGGGTTGACAGTATTTTCAGGAAATACGAGTCTGTTTCCAAAATAGACTGGGAAGCGTTTTTCAAGAACAGAACATGCGACTGAGAGCGTCATTGACCTTGGTTGCCTTGCGGGTGCTGACATTGGTTGTCGGCATGTCGGTATCGCTTGTCAGTTGTGAAGCCGGACATTCCGGTCATGTTGAAATTGTGGCACTATGGGACACTATTCCCACACCAGCTGACTCAGGACTTTATGATGTTCAGGTTGGTTTTTACAAATGGGTTTACAATGATGGCAGTTTAAAGACGGCAATAACCCATTGCGATGGAATCGTGAATGGGATTACTCTTGATTTTTACAAGAACGGAAAACTGGCGGAGTATATGTATTACAACCATGGAAAAATTCGTGATGATTGTTTGTTTGATAAAGAAGGTTATCCGATTAGCGTAATTTTTGATCGAACCACTTATGGTTGTTGGAGAGACTCAATGCCGTGCGAAGCGGGTAAGAAAGCAGACAGCATTTTTAAAAAGTACGAATCTGTTTCCAAAATAGACTGGGAAGCGTTTTTCAAGAACAGAACATGCGACTGAGTGCGTCATTGACCTTGGTTGCCTTGCAGGTGCTGACATTGGTTGTCGGCATGTCGGTATCGCTTGTCAGTTGTGAGGCTGGATATTCCGGTCATGTTGAAGAAGTGTTTCCGTGGGACACTATTCCACTGCTACCTGATTCAGGAATTCGTGATTCTCGGAGTGGGTATTATAAATGGCTTTACGATGATGGTAAACTATGGGAAGTGAGTAGCTATTGTAATGGAAAACGAAATGGAATTAGTCTTGAGTTCTTCAATACAGGACAATTATCAGAGTATTCGGTTATGGTAAATGGAAAAACTAAAGACGATTGCATGTTTGACATTGAGGGAGGTCCTACATTGACAATCTTTGATAGGGCATTTTATTTTTGTCAGGAAGACACGATACCCTGTGAGGTTTCCAACAGGGTTGACAGCATTTTTAAAAAGTACGAGTCCGTTTCCAAGATAGACTGGGAAGCGTTTTTCAAAAACAGAACATGCGACTGAGTGCGTCATTGACATTGGTTGCCTTGCGGGTGCTGACATTGGTTGTCGGCATGTCGGTATCGCTTGTCAGTTGTGATATTGAACATTCCGGTCATGTGGAAGAAGTGTTTCCGTGGGACACTATTCCCACACCAGCTGATTCAGGACTCCATGATGCTCAAGTTGGTTTTGCTAAATGGCTTTATGATGATGGCAGTTTAAAGACGGCTATAACCCACTGTAATGGGGTGGTGAACGGGATTACTCTCGATTTTTATAAAGCTGGACAATTGAAACGTTATCGGTTTTTCGACCATAGAAAGACTCGTGATGATTGCCTGTTTGATACGGAGGGGAATCCCATTATTGTAGTATTTGATAGAGTTGATTACGCCTGCTGGAAGGATACGACACCATGTGAAGTTGCAAACAGGGTTGACAGTATTTTCAGGAAGTATGAGTCCGTTTCCAAGATAGACTGGGAAGAATTTTTTAAAAATAGAGCATGCGATTAAGAACATCATTTATCCCCAAAGGCCTGCTTTTGTGTGGGGTTGTATGGTTCGGTTCAATTTCAAGAATTTCGGCACAGACCCCCGAGCAATCCCTTAGTGGTATGGTTACGCCTTTCACGGGCGATTTTCATTATTCTGTTCCATTGATGCAGGTTCCCGGTCCCTGTGGTGAGGTGTTTCCGTTGGCTCTTACGTATCAGGGAGGTGTAAGGGTCGACCAGGAGGCCTCTTGGGTCGGGTTGGGGTGGAACCTCAACATAGGAGAGGTTTCCCGGAACATGTTGGGGGTTCCTGATGATTACAGGGGCGGAAGGGTTGTGGATTTTGAGTTTTATGGTCAAGGAGGGAACGTGACCACAACCTTTAACATCGATATCCGGCAGTTTTTTGGTCCAGTACATTATAAGGACCTGTATGATTTCAGTTTGGATTACGGTTACGAGCGTGCCATGGACCTGTATTCATCCAAACACGGAGCTTCCGAGGATGAGGCACCATTTGAATTTCCAGACTACGATGACTATTATGTGTCTGGACCTGGAATTGGTGGTGTGATGCAACCTTACATGTTCGATTATGCCAACCTCTTCAGGGAAGATGTTGCCAATGAAATATCCTACGGAGACCCTACTGGTACCGCTACCGTTTATCAGAAGTTTACCAAGAGCCCAGAGTTCCGTTTCAAGGACGAATCAGGCGCGCAGATCAGGGCTCCCTATTACAGCATCGAAAACCAGTGGGGGTCTGAGGACATCTATGGACTGCCAACGTCCTTGAATCCTCAAGTGCTCTTATCAAACCCATATACTCAACGGCAGCAGGGATCGCAATCAACAAGTACAAACTACTATTCAAACTGTCAGGCAGATCAATTCACCCTTTGGGCAGCCAACCACATCAAGTATTACACCAACAAGGAGATAGACGATGGGGTCTCGGGATTTTTGGAATTTGACTACAGCATAGACAGAGGGAGCAGCAGTTTTGCCGATTTTGAGGAGTATGGCATCGGAGGGTTTCAGATAACAAATACTGCAGGGGTCACCTATCATTACTCGCTACCCATATATGCAAACTATATGCGGACGAGCGATTTTCTTCTGGATGATGATAATGTGACACCTATCACAGACGATTTCAATAATCCAGTACAGATACATGAGAAGAATGACCGGTACGCTACCGCGTGGAAATTGACCGCGATCACCGGTCAGGACTATGAGGACGCCAACAGCAATGGAGTGGCTGATGAAGGGGACAATGGATATTGGATGGCCGTGGATTACAGAAAATGGACCGATGGGTTCGAGTGGCGCAGTCCCTACTACGGGTACAATTTTGACCAACGCGTAAAGAAGAACCTCAACTACTGGTCAGAAGAGAATTACCAGCCCCATGGTACTGTCTCAGAGGGAGAAGGACAGGTATATTACCCTGTCCGTATACGTACTGCGTCTCATAGTGCATACTTTGTCTACGATGAACGGTTGGATGCCCATAGTGTTGCAGATGGAAATATCATTCCACAACTGGCAGTCACCAGGGTGGTTCTCGTCAATAATGAGTATGATCCGTTTGAAGCGGACCTTGATGCATTTGATGCATTGACCTCAACGGATTTTACATTGGGTTCTGAGGTGAACAAGCAGCTATTCGTATCAGAGGACCATTATCAGAACAATCAGTCGGACATTGAGAGTGTCTCTTTGCGTACGGTGGAATTGACCTACGACAATTCCTTGGCGTTGGGGCTGTATAACAACATTAAGAGCAACCATAGTTTAGGAAGTGATGTCAAAATCGCCAATGGAAATGGGATGGCCTCTTCTCAACAGAACTTTCTCTACACACCGATATCTTCCTATGATTCAAACTTGGATGATAACAGTGGAAAACTGACACTCAAGAAAGTGAAGTTCTATGAAGACCAACACGTGAGCATAGTTCCCAGTAATAAGTTCGATTACTCAAGCGGTACCCATAACCCGAATTATCATCATGAGCAGCAGGATTTTTTCGGGTTCTTCAAGAAGAACTATGATTCCTCCGCGCGGGGAGGATATATTACGGATTACCTGGATGAGGATGCCCATGTGGATGCGTGGAGTCTCAATAAGATCACGACACCTCTCGGTGGTGAGATAAACGTAACATATGAGTCGGATACATATAATGAGGTGTGCTATGACGGAGGCATACAACCGATCCGTTTACAGCCCAAACGTATCTTTCGGATAAAAGATGTTTACCGGGCATCTCTGGGGTCGGATTGGAAGATCGAACTCTACGATCCTGATGGATACCGTTACTTCGGAAATACTGATGTGGTCTCCCGTTGGGGCTTAGGCTTTGATGTTGAATGTACCTATGCCCCAAATTACTGGACCCAGAACGGATGTAACGTGGTGTTGGATCAGGATGACCTGCCTGATTTGGAGTTTGTAGCTTCACCACCTAATAATGATTATTTCAAAACCCCGACAATTCAGCTATGTGATTGTTATGAGGCGATCTACGGGTTAAATGGTAATGGAGGTCTCGATGGTTGGGGATACCTTCAATATCGTCTGAAAGAAGCATTCGGTGGAGGCGTTCGAGTAAAGTCCATATCGATCACTGAACCGGATCTCGATCAGACCTATTCCTTGGAATATAGTTATCAGAACGGAGTATTGACCACGGAACCGGACAGGTTCAGCGGGTTGAACTTGGCCGGATACTCACCACAGTTGCTATTGTCCAACTCAGGCTCTGATAGGCATGCCCGTCCTCCAATGGTAGGGTATGATCAGGTTGATTATGTGATCAAGGGAGCAAATGATGAGGTCTTGGGACGGTCAGGCTTTGCGTTTCATAATTATTACAATGACCTACGTCCAAACCACACCTCTAAAAAGGTTGTCAGCGAATTAAGTGATTTTAATTCCTGGCAGTACAACCATATTCTGGTTCGAGATTATAGTCTTGCCGGTCGAATCAAAGAACAGTATCAATTTGATGCGGATGATGTGCTGGTGTCTCGAACAAAGTATGAATATAGTGACCTTGCTCTGGATGACGACCACGGAATAACGGAAGAGGTTTTCTATATCATGAAGATGGCTCTTCCTGAATCGAACAACAACTGGTCGGAGTCCAATGTCCTTCGAAAGCAGAAGATAAATCGTTATCTGAAGAGAAAGATCATTTACCAGGATGACAGGATTCTGTCAACGCTGGTCTCCGAGCGAGACCCGCTTACAGGTATTGCTATTAAGACAAGTTCAAGCAGCTATTCCGATGGAACTGAGGTTGCAAAGTCAGACCTGGCGTATGAGAATGAATCGGCCATGGGGTCCAAATACCTCAGCAGCTCGAATAAGAACCTTGTTTCTCAGGTGGAGACCATCACCACCTATGACGAGGAGGAAGATGTCGCGAACCTCAGAGATGGAACTACCACATCTTGGAATTCATCGTTCGATCTTTGGGATTGGTATGGGACTTCGGATGTCTATAAACGATTTTCTTCCGGTTACTCTAAGTATCTGGCAGAGAACAGCAAAGTTTACAATGGCGAAGTGGATCCAGCAGATTGGAAGCTTATAGGAACGACCACAATGGTAGATGGGAATGGCAGAGTAATTGAACGGTCTGACGCCATGGGGAGATACAGTTCGGTCAAGTTCGGATACAATGATAGATTGATGATCGCTAAAGCTGTTAACAGTCCCTATCAAGGGTTTACCCATACCAGCTTTGAAGTGGATGTTCGTCCTGAACCGACAATATATTATGCGGAAGGGGAAGTTTTAAAAAGAGACGGTGTCTCAATTGCCCTTAGTAGCGGAGCACATAGTGGTGATTATGTACTGCAGCTTGAATCGCTGAATGGACCATTGTTCAGAATTGGATTGGACGGAGAAAGAGGCATTCAGCCGGGGCGAACATATTTTGCCAGTGTTTGGGTTCGATTGTCAAATTCAAGACTTGCCTCAATCACCATGGAATTGGACGGTTCGTGGAGTGGGGGACACCTGATCACAGTTTCAAAGAACAAAACTGAGGAGGGACTCATCGTTGGAGATTGGAAGAGGTTGGAGATACAGCTTACAGTACCTGATGATTACGTAAATACGGGTGGTACCAACGGCAATAATGATCTTCGTGTCTATCTGAGTGGTTCAGGGTATTTTGATGATTTCAGAGTATGTCCATTGGATGCAAAGATGGAAGGTATGGTGTATGATAATCGGACCGGCCGATTGATGTACGCATTGGATAATGATAATATTGCCACGAAGTATGAGTACGATGCCGCGGGTCAGTTGGTTAAGCTTTTCAGGGAGACAGAAGATGGATTGGTAAAGAGGGTTGAGACTGCTCAGCACTTTGGGCGCAGTGATTGAAGATTCAGATTATTATGAATACTGTCGGTTTGATTTTTTATGTCCAACGGACATGTTCGTATAGAGTTAACTAGTCGCCACACCGACATATTTTTACTTCTATTCTTTTCCAAAAAGTAGTAGTCTAATTCCTTTGGTTCATCAATGATTGAACCTCCCTTGCACTCATTATTACGATGAGGTACGATAAGGGTATGAATTATGACTCTCAATCTTTCCGCCTTTTTAAAGGAAAGCCAAGCTTCACCGAAGGTTTTGGCTCTCTTCTCCGTGGCTCTTCTGATGGTCTGTATAACGTAAGTGAGACACCCGAAGAAGCTGACCGTGAATCATTACAAGCTGACTGGGAGGCAATTGGGACAGATATGCGTCACGCTTTGAATCACTATGTCCAAGAAACCTAAACAACAGATACAGGAAACTCGTACAGTCACTCAGATTCAACATCACCAAGGACCAATTCCTTCAAGTGTAGAAATGCAGAGGTATGAGGAAATTCTGCCAGGTGCAGCGGATAGGATTTTGCGGATGGCAGAGAATCAGTCTCGCCATCGTCAAGAAATGGAAATGAAAGTTGTCAAAACAGATAACTTTAAATCTACGCTAGGAGCGATATTTGGTTTCGTGGCAGTTATTGCGACACTTGTTGCGGGATCAATCACTGCACTTCGTGGGCAACCTATTTTTGGTGGGGGAATATCACTCGGGGGACTTGCAATTCTCGGTGCTGCATTTTACTTCAGTCGAAAAGCTCCGAAGAAATAGTTTCATTCTCCCTTTTTATGTTCAATGGACATGTTCGTATAGAGTTAACTAGTCGCCACATTTCAGGAATTGACATCACTTTTTCGGTCAAATCCTCAATATTTTCAAGGGTATTTTCAGGTTCGAATGGACGTTTTTTGGCGTAGTATTTAACCTCTGCTTCTTTGATGTAATTCAGCATAATATCCGTTGTGACATATAGCTTTTTGTCCTTTTGAACTAGGTTCGAAGCAAACTTCAGTGTAAGGTCGTGACGGGTGTCAGGATCTTTCTCTTTTTCGAAAATCTGGATTCCTGTTCGGCAAAGTTCGAATGCATTTTTTATTCGTTTCTTCTGGATTTCTGGTAGGTTGAAGCGGGAAAGTTCCAGTTCAATATCTGCCAGTTCCTTGTAGGATATTGTCCGATTCCTCTTGAACTCCTCTTCGGTGAGTTCTCCATTGCTTCGAAGTTGTATCAGTCCATCTATTTTGTTTTCCACAGTCGTTTTCCGTTTTTTCAACCGTGTCTGTTCCATAAGCGCCTCTGATGGCTGAAAACCACGTGTATCAAGTACAATGGGCCGGAACCACTGGTAGAACTCCTCGGAAATGTTGAGCTTTCTGAAAGCGTCTACGAGCGTGTTTTCAATATCCTCTTTTCGCATTGACATTTGAGAACATGGACCATGATTCTTGGTGCATCGGTAATACGTGTGGTCGACACGTGAGGGCGATTTCATGACCCTGACATTGGTCTCGCATTTTGGACATGCCTGTTTTGTTTTGACGGAGAACTTGAGTTTGCAGACGGTACAGATGACCTGTTGTTTTCTGTCGGCTGAGACACAACCGTTGCATTCTCCACAGGTGATGATTCCTCGATACGGGAGATCACGGGTTCTGGCGCTTCTTCGCATGGTCTTTCTGGAAAGCAGGGTCTGTATCTGATCGAACTCACCCGCGGTCACTATACTCCTGTGTCTTCCCTTGAACCGTGTTCTGATGCCATTTTCGTTATTCCAGTAGAAGAATCCCGTATAGAACTCATTTCGAAGCATGTCATAGTAAATGTTCTTCGAAAACGGTTTCCCATTGACATTTCGGAGTCCCAATTTGTCACCTTCTCTTTTTAGATCCATGACCGTATAGTTTCCGGTCAACATCAATTTCCATAGCCTCTGGACAGGCTTGAAATCAGTAGGGTGGGGAATTACCTCATCCTGACCGTTACTGCGTCTATCCCTTCGTATAGAGAGGTAACCAAGTGGTGGTTTTGAAGGAAACCAGCCCCGTTCGGCCTTTCTTCGCATTCCACGCGATACATCGGTACTGAGATCTTTTATATACTGATTGGCCATTCCAAACTCGACCTGCATCATCAGAACATTGTCATCCGGATTGTAATCCCTTCCGTAGGTCTGAATGTGCCTGATCACATTCTTTTGCAGCATCCAACTTATTTGTCCCCCATCAACGGGATTGCGTGATAGGCGGTTCAATTTCCAACACAGGATGCCACATGCTTCACCTCGTTGGATCCGGGTGAGCATCTCATTGAATTTCACACGTCCGGGCTCTTTGGCTGAACGTGCTTCAGATATGACGTCAATGACGTCTAATTTGAGCTCAGAGGCGAGTTTTTGCATCTCAGCGATCTGGTCATCGATGGACGCCATTTGACGGTCCTCAGACTCAGTTGATTTTCTGGCATAGATAAAATATTTCATAGGCGTGTACGCAAAAAGGGACAACGGATAGGATTTAGTGTACTCGTCCACATACCGTTGCCCCTTCTTGGGCTAAATCTTAACATGACGAGTACATTCAGAGCATATCACAGGCTTACTCCAGTTCGCAACCGCTGGCATCCAATATCGCATGCACAAGGCCGATCATCCGCTCACCTTTTTCGCGAGCATCCTCTTGGGATAGGGAAATACCGAACTGTTTTTGATACAGTTTTTGGAAGTCATCGACCTGTGCGTCCGTCAGTCGCCATGTTGAATGAAACCCCATGGAACGAGTATGATCAATTCCGTCCATCGGAAAAAGAACACCAGACTTCTTTTCATCCACCACATGTTCTTTGATACTGGGTACATGGGAACACTACCATTCACATCCGTACCAAATGACATTTTCGACAGGCTTCTTCCATACTTGTCCATGGCAGAATTGAAACTCCTTCTGGTCATCATCAGACAGACCCATGGATGGCGTAAGAAGAGAGATTGGATTACTCAAGGTCAGTTTGCCTACAAGACGGGCCTTTCACGTCAGACAATTTCAGAAACACTTGGTGTCCTTCAGCATCATGGACTTATTCACATAACCGATAGGGAAGGAGTGGAGCTTCAAACTTCGTCTTCAAGAAAAGGCAGGTCGCGTCTCTACTATTCCTTGGGTGACCCTAAACGTGTCGGAAAAGCCTACATGAGATGTCGGATAACCTGTACAACACTTGTCGGGTTATCCGTACAAGACAAAAGAAACTCTACAAAAGCAACTGATACAAAAGGAGCAGTGCATATTGCGAACATACTTTCAGAGATATTTCACGAAGAATAAGCTACGGTTTCCCTTACGTGTGGTGCATGCTTCTTCAGGGTGTTTGACCCTGAAGAAAGGAGTGTGTAACGCATGTGTGGAAATGGAGCGTCCGCGAACCCACCCTGAACTTCCACGAACTCACAGATTATCCACTACGCGTCACGCCACCACCGAAAAATATGCCAATCCACCATATTTTTCATTCTACTTCTCTTGAGGTCAAGTTACTATGATATGAAGCGTTACTAATTAACTCGTAATGCTTCTATGAGAAACACCATCAACACCTTGCGCCTGTATCGGAAACAATCGCATCTCACCCAGGCGGACATCGCCTACTTATTAAACCACTCTGATAACTCAAGTATCTCACGTTGTGAGAGCGGTGACCGCCCCATATCCATTGAGATACTCCTTGCATATCACTTGCTCTTCAATACCCAACTTGGCGACTTCTTTGTTCAGCAACGGGACACGATTCGTCATCGCATCGCTTCACGTATCAAACCTCTTGTGGCTCGAATAGAGAAGGAGTCCGACACTCCGAAATCAAAGCACCGCGTTGACCAGCTTCTCAAAACCCTTGTCCGCCTTAATGATGGCAAGCAACTATGACAGGGGAAGAGCTCACCATGGCCATCTATCCCAATGCACTCGGTTTCGGCTATGCAGTAGTTAGGAATCCCCGTGAACCCATAGACTGTGGGGTGGTCAAATTTGACCGTTTGACCAATGTAAAATGCATTGACCGTATCACCATCTTGATGGATAAGTACATGCCACAGCAGGTCATTATTCAACAACTTCAGGGGAAGTTCTCGAACAAGTCAAAGCGGGTCACCCAGCTTCTAAAAGCTATTGTCCACTTGGCAGAAAGTAACGATGCAGAGGTGTACATGTACACCAGAGAACAGATTCGGTTTGTGTTCGGAGAATTTGATTCAGAAGCACAATCCAAGCACAGGATCGCCCTCCTTATCGCAGACTATCTCCCACAATTCAAATACCGGGTGCCGAAGTATAGGAAGGCGTGGATGGCCGAAGATTACAACATGGGGCTGTTTGATGCATTATCGCTAATCATCACACACTTCTATCTGACCGAATAAAAATCACAGGCGTTCAGTTGTTTGGAACCCAAACCTTGTCAATCCTCCACGGGTCAGAACCTTCAGGTTCCATTTGAATCGTTGCAAATGTATACGGGTCTGAACACATGTAGTCCCAAGAACCGTGGTAGTATCCGTTCTTGTCTGTGTACTGTATGGTCAATTTCTTCTCCTGGTCAGGATATTGAAGATACACAGAGACAAGCCACTCACCGCAACTCAACACGAACTCAACACGGTATGGAACAGACAGTGAATCAGTGATCCAATGGGTTTTGGTGACCGTCAGAGTTTCCGTTCGCTCGGTTGTTGTCCTATCGTCTGGCAAAACCCAGTCAAATACCTTGATGGTCTTCCAATTACCCTCAAATACATAGGGGTCGTTCAGTGCAACCCGTTCGTACATACCAAGTTCAGGATGGTAGTTCTGGAGGTCAAGGTCATCCGTTGGGTAATCTTTTGAACAGGAGGTAAGGAATACTATCGAAGTGAAGAGGCATAGGAGGGAGGTAGACGCTTTCATGGCTATGAATTAAGGACTTCGCTTTGATTGACAAAATACGTGCCACGTTCGGACTCTCGCTGAGTGGGTTACCGTTCCACGTCCCTCTCTTGACCCTTCCCACGATTTCGGAGCTCACTCAATTCATTCGCTCTGCTTTGTTCCTTTTCACGAAAGAACTGGTTGAATCCGTGGAACAGTCCTTCTGCTCGGTCAGAATCCTTCTCAATACTTCCCATCAGTTCACGAGCCAGTTCCTCGTTATGTTCAGCAATGACGTACCCCCAATTGAACCCCGCAGCATACTCAACTTCGTTGATGCCCTCTGCTTCAAGTTCTTCACTGTTCAATTCATCCATCAGAACGTCTCTTTCGCGTTATTCTCTAAAAACTCCATAAGCGAAGCTCTATCGTACAGAATCACCTTCTTGTACGGTTGACTGAATCGAATCTTTCCTTCATCACGCAACTTCTGCAATGTCGTTTTACTCTTGATACCCAATAGCTCCATGGCCTCACCAGAACGAAGCCATTTCTCTTCGGTCTGTTCGCTTTTCTCCTTCATACGCTCAACCACCTCTTCAATAAGGGTGTAGAAGGCTTGATCGTGCAGACAAATGACATTCATGTGCATAAATATACACATTCAACAAAACCCATTCCCACGCTTCAGAGAGTGGTGTTTCTCTACATCCAGTCGTTGTAATCTAACTGGTCAAGATATGGTTCAAGTCGTTTTGCCTTCTTAAATGGAAGGCATATGATAAAGGTCTGGAACCCGTTTGTTTTCAGTTCAATCTCTACGAAGAAATCATGGAGTTGATGAAGCTGGTATCGTCTTCCGTTTCGGATAGAGTTGGCAATGAACTCACCATGCTCTTGAAGATACCCCAGTTGACTTGTCTTTGGCATCAACAGAAACTCATATATCCCTATCTTTCCCATCATGGAGTTCCTCGGAAACTTGAATACAAATTACGGCAATACGGAACACTCGGAGAAGCTGTTATTCTCATTTCCATCATTGCTGGACTGGAACTTCTCTGGTAGGTTTTCCACCTTGTCGTTACCAGACACTTACCGTTTGATTGTTTGTGGATGCGATAACGCATACAACCTCAAAAAAGGAACAGGTCTCACCTTTGTATCAAATGAGATTCTTTTCAAGCGTACTCCTCAACCTGCAGAACCTCTTCGAGGCTCGGATCGAACCGAACGTTTCTCTTGATTTCAATGGGGCGCACATTCCATGTAGAAGCAGGCGGATGTGGTTCTTTGGCTTCATCTGGTGTTTCCTCTTTGGCTTCAAGAGGCGTGGCTTCCAGTTTCCAACCGAACAGCTTTGAGATACTGACCATTTGCTCCAGTTTCTTCTGTACCGTATCGAAACTACCGACAAGGGGACCGAACACCAGGTCGTCAATATGAAGTCGAAGGCCGATGGAGCCCTTTTGCAGGTGATCCTCTATTAGAATGAGTTGATATTCATCATGTTTGGAATCGGGAACACGGCAGAAGTCAAACGAAGCATAGCTTGTTTCTTCCATCCGTGGAAATCTGAAAGTGTATCTGAAATGTGGTCGTAATTCCATGTGGGTCATGTGGGATGCGCATAAATATAGAGAATGGAAGATGATATGGTGCGCATGGAAATGGTCAAGTTATCATGAGCTATCCACACAGGAGCGGCAACACGCCAACGAAGGGGGTCAAGCGGTGGCGTGGTGACTTCCTCTACTCAACTTCGAGCGATTCGGTGTACATCTTCCAACCACACTCGTCAAAATCGTGCATGATGCTCCATAGTCCATTTTGAACCATGCCAATGTTACCCACAAACGGAACTTTCTTCAGCGTGTCGATCTGCTTTCGCAATCGTGGTGGCAGGTCAGCCGCCTTGTATTCGATGACGGTCAATCGATATTCGGACAGGTCTGAATCGGGAACACGCACGAATTCAACGGATATGGTGTCCGTTTCCGCTCGTTCTGATCGGAAGGTGTATCTGAATCCTGGTTCCAGTCCCAAGGGAGTATGTTAGAGGTCGGCCGCAAATGTAGAAAGCTGACCGAATTGAGCTATGTCAACGAAATCATAGACTGGTTATTTTACCTTAGCCTAACTCATTATTTTGTGGATGGAGGGTCAAATGGGTGATACCTTCCATGGTTATTGGTGGAAAGGCCCTGTTGCTACGGTGACAGGGTCTTCTTTTTTCGGAATTTTGAAAAGATAATATCCATGTCCGCGTTTCGTTGTTTGAATACCTATACAAACGCCATGAAAAACCTCCATTTCCTACCGTTGATTATCACGTCATTCATGTTGAGTCTTATGTTATAGAGGTTTAGATTGGAGCAGTTCTTGGCGATAATTGCCGGTTAGTGTAGATAAACATATGAGAAGTTACATCAAAATATATTGCACAATTTTCACCTGGGTCATCATACCTTTCGGTAAAATTACTGCACAGAATTTCTCATCTCCATCAGGTGGCACCATCTCCTTTCACCAGGTGAGAACAGATGGTACGGGAAACATCTTTTATCCTACGATACTCTCCGATTCAACGAAGGTCTATGACAGGCCGGACACAAGCGGAAGCGTATTGCAAGTGCTCAGATTCACAAAAGCGTTGAACATCCTTGCCGAAGGAGATGATGTGAATCGGGTGAATGTGGAAGCCGTCAATGAGAATGGAGAAACCTACACGTATATCAAGTACACGGTCATGAGGTGGTACAAGATCCAGTTGAAGGACCAGGTGGGATACGTGGACGCTTCTCGTGTGGCCAGTTGCACATTTAACGACCCCAAGGGCCTCTACAAGTACCTTTTCCTATTCGGCAAAATCATAAAGTTCGACTATGCTACGGGACAATTCGTTGATACGTTGCAGATTCTCTCGTTTCGGGGAGATGTGGTGAGACAGATTGACCCAAGGGGCTGGAAAAATGTTAACCTCTTACTCTCTCTTACCATGATCAATGATTACTGTGGTGGTGGAGAAACCACCGTGTTTGTCATTGATGCGAATGACAGTCTTTCAGAGCTTATCAGAACCGAATCGTACTATGATGACGGGGGAGAAGGCGGTCATGCTTCTATGGTCTGGTTGCCGATAACTTTTTATACGGGAAGGGTGAGACATATTCTGAACGGGGATGTTGAAAACGTGCTTAATACGTATAACGGTGAACTCAACATGTATCAATTGCCCAACGGATTGGATGCTGCCGAAAATGAGGTGGTTGTGTTTAAAGATGTCGCAGAGACAGCTATTGTAGATGAAAATGAGGAATTCCTGTTCAACGAGGACGGATCACAGAGATATATCGAAACCGAAACATTGAAATTCCTGAGATGGAACGGAGCAGAGTTGGTTCCTATTGAAATGGACACAGACAAAAAATGAGTGCATGTCAATAACCTTCTTGGTTCAGGTCAGAGAAATGTCAAAAGTTAATCACCTCATCCAAGGCCTCATCAGCTTCTTTGAAGATGAAGTTTGACTGGTAAACAATAGTCGTTTGAATATCAGAATGACGATAGAGCTTTTGCAGCATCTGAATCGGAATCTTTTCACCCGACAGATTACCAAACGTATGCCGTGCAATGTGCATAGTTGGCTTTTTCTCGATCCCCGCGATCTTGGCGACCTCCTTCATTGCGGTGTATAGTCGCTTGATAGCATGCTTGATTTTTCTCTGCACATCGAAGGTGTCCTCGAGGTCAGAAACATTGGTAAGGTCAGGAAATACCAAATTGTGCTTTCGAGGTTTTCCATTCAAGTACTGGTCTAAGATAGCCATCGCTTTGCTTGGCAACTTCAAAGACCCCGGCTTCTTATTCTTTCCCATGGTGTAAAAGAGGCGTCCATCTTTGATATTCTCACGGGTCAAGCGAAGAACATCCGATGCACGGACTCCAGCCAAGTAAAAGGAGAACAGCCACACATTTCTCGCATGATACTCAAAGCTTTCCGGAGGTAAGGAAAGTTCTTCAAGAGTTTTTACTTCATCTTCCGTAAAGCCAATCTTCATTGATTTAGGAATGACGACCTTGACTTTACCTCTTCCAAAGGGATAGTACTTGGCTTCTACTACGCCATCGACAATGGCGCTATTGTAGAGTTTACGAATCAATATGAGGTAATTAGCAATGGTACGATCTGAAAGTCGGTGTGACCCCTTCAAGTACGCCTGAAAGCGCTCTAAGAGGGTAGGAGTGATGTCCTCAAAGGCAATCTCTCCCTTAGTAAAGGCTTGGAACCTCGTAACTCGTGGCTTGTCGGTCGTGTAGCCGTTATAGTTCCCGGCCACCCTCAAACTTTCCACGTAGTCAAAAGCAAAGGCGAAAAACCCTGCACCTTTGTTGCCTTTCTTGATTTTCGCTTGGACTGCCTTGGCAGATGTCACCTTGGAAGTACCATCAAGCTCCAAGTGGACCTTCTCAGCCTCCAGCAACTTCTTACCCAAAACCGCATTTAACCTACCAGAGTTTGGGTGAGACTTCTTTACTCTCGACTTCCGATTATCCCAATCCTTTTCCCAGACATGGTACCCTGTATGAACAAAAGATGATTTCCTATCTTTCGTAATACGGATAGCAATGGGGTAGGTGCCATCCTTCCGTACTTTTTTGCGTAAAACAATCGATACACTTGCCATATTTGAACTTACATTTGGTCACATGAAGGTACAACATAGGTACAACAAATGCTGGTTTTTCATGAATTTTTTCGGTGAAGTTTTACACAGTATAGCCATGAGTTAAGTTCAAAATGGAACATGTTGATCCATACAAGACCAAAACGAACAGAATTCATAACCCTGAGGTCGGGAGTTCAAATCTCCCTCTCGCTACGAAGCCCCGAACGCATCGGGGCTTTTTCGTTTTCTATGGATGAGTTTGTGGTGTACGTTCTTTACTCAGAGTCGGGAGACCGATTGTACATAGGCTATTCTTCGGTCTCGATCGAACGGTTTTATTGGCACAACGAACGCAGTTCTAAAGGATTTACGCTGAAGTACCGTCCTTGGAAAATGATTCATATAGAATTCTTTGACTCGAAATCGGGAGCGATGGAACGTGAGAAGCAATTGAAAGGCGGTCAAGGAAGAAATTGGCTGCGAACAGTGGTTCTTCCATCGTTAGTAGATGCAGGATTCATATCCGCCTGAGGCGGACGGGAGTTCAAATCTCCCTCTCGCTACGAAGCCCC
>WGMW01000050.1 GCA_016124845.1 Flavobacteriales bacterium | reverse complement strand
CGATGGTGGCACTTCCGGCTCCATCCAAATAAACGCTGATGTTCTGGCAGATTGCGGTCGGACTCACCGTATCAAGCACCGTAACCGTTGACGTGCAGTTGTCCGTGTTGCTGCTCGGGTCGGTGGCAGTTAGCGTGACCGTGTTCGTACCTGTGCTTGAGCAGTCGAACGAAAGGGGCGTGGCAGAAAGGCTCACCGAACAGTTGTCGCTTGAACCATTGTCGACATCGCTTGCCACGATAGAGGCACTTCCCGCTCCGCCCAAGTAGACCGTGATGTTCTGGCAGACGGCCGTTGGAGCTTCATCATCAACAACCGTAACGGTTGATGTACATGTTGAAACGTTGCTGTTGTTGTCGGTAACCGTGAGGGTGACGGTGTGTGTGCCTATATCCGCACAATCAAAGGCGGCTGGATTGGCAAACATGCCGCTGATTCCACACGCATCATTCGAGCCGTTGTCAATGTCAGTAGGAAGTACAAGAAGACTTCCTGAACCATCCAGAGAAAGTGTAACATCTTGACAAATAGCTGTTGGACCCGTGGTGTCTGCAACGGTTACCGTGGCTGTGCAATTGTCGGTGTTGCTGCTTGGGTCGGTGGCTGTGAGCGTCACCGAATTTGCACCGACATTGGCACACGTAAACGCCAAAGGAGTAGCCGAAACAGTTACAGAGCAGTTATCGGTTGAACCTCCGTCAACATCGGCTGCGGTGATCGAAGCATTTCCAGAAGCATCCAGATAAACGGTGATGTTCTGACAAACGGCCGTTGGATCCACGTTGTCCTCAACCGTTACAGTAGCAGTACAATCGTCTGTGTTGCTGTTTACGTCTGTTACCGTTAGCGTAACCGTATTTGCGCCCAGTTCGGCACACGTGAACGCATTCGGTGAAACCACCATCGAGGCGATGCCACAGTTATCAGATGAACCATTGTCAACATCTGTTGCGGAGATGGTGGCGTTGCCCGAACCATCCAACTGAACCGTGATGTTCTGACAGACGGCAGTCGGATTCACGGGATCCACCTGCGTGATGGTCTGCGCGTCCGAATCGGTACAACCGTTGGCATCAGTAACCGTAACCGTGTAAGTTCCAACCGCTTGGCCTGTAATTGAAGAGGTGGTCTGCCCGCCAGGAGACCAAGAATATGTGTACGTAGGCGTTCCGCCAGAAACAGAAGTGGAGATCTGACCGTCTGTTCCTCCCGAACAGATCACGTTCTGATCGACCGTGGCGGTGATCACTGGTTCTGGGTAAACCGTGATCGTGGCCGAAGCATCTGCCGTACAGTTCGAAGCCGTGAAGATGATGTAATGCGTTACCGTGAAATCGCCATCGGCCACATAACTGTGACTCGGATTTTCTTGGTTTGATGAGTTGCCATCACCGAAATCCCATAAATGCGTAACGGAGCCACCTGTGGCTCCTGTATTGGTGAATTGAAAACTATTGCCATCCAAACATTGTTGGGCATCATCTACGGTAAAGTCAGGTCTGATGACGGTGATGGTCTCTGAACTCGATACGGTCTGACCTCCACATTGGTCGGTAACCGTGTATGTATAAGTTGTGGTGGTGGTTGGTGACACTGTTTGGTTATCGCCAGCTGGCAGACCGTTGTCCCATCCACTTGTGTAAGGCGACTGAGAACCGCTTGGGTTTGCCGTCAGATCGGCCGACTGGCCAAGACAGATGGTGGTGGTTCCTGTGGTTGTAACCGCCAATGGAATGTCATTGTCAAGAATAGTAACGGTTGCAGAACCCGGGGCCTCGCAAGCGCATGGTGGATCTTCCAGCGTTACAGTAATGGTCTCAGGGCCTTCGGTGATGTAATCGAGAAACACACTGATGTTGAACGCCACCGAATCCTGACCCGCAGGGATGGTAACAGAAGATGGCAATGCGGAATAATCAACTCCAGGTATCGCAGTTCCCGTAACCAAAAAATTTGCGGTGACAGAGCTCGTATTATCGGCTCCCGCAACCCTTCTGAAAATAAACCATGCATCATTACAACCTTCGTAGATGCCCGGTGGAATGGTAGTGGTTTCCAACTCAACCGTTACGCCTCCGCCAGCGGAGAAACTGCCACCCTTCAGGAAAACCCCTGAATCGTATCGTTGGTCTCCTGCATCACCAACCGCCAATTTAATATGGTAGGTCAGACATGGAGTGACAATCGCTGTTGCAGTAAGAACGGTTGTAAACCCATCGTACTGAATCGTAGACCCACCTGTATTGTCCACAAAGTAGGAACAGTTGGTACATGGGCCTGTTGCTGCCGCAGGCGTACTTCCGCAACTTGTCGGTCCCTTCTGACCATTATTGACGTTGTCGATTGTAACTGGGGTCGATGTCCCTGGGATAAGAGCAATATTCTGGGCACCGCCACTGTAAGGCCCCGCAATACCTGGCCCTGAGATGAAGAAACCAAATGCATCGTTGTAGCCAGCGTTGACCCATTCATGGTACTCTTCAGAAGCGAACACATAATCAAAAGATATCGTATCGTTCTGAGGAATGAAATCAAATTCAAGCACGGTGCGGTCACGGATACTCGCTCCTGCCAACGATGCAAGGTCGCTGTCACTTGGGCCACCATTCTGTCTTTCTGCACACTTTGTATCGTTCGGTCCGATTGCCAAATTCGCTTGGCCAGAAGTCATAATTATACCATAATCAAGACCGATGTTCGTTGTATTTCCATTCGAAAATTCGCCAACCGCAGGGTTGTAACTGCTTGAGTATTGGACGTTAGATACTGAGACACATGAACCGAGGAAAACGTTCTCGATCAATGCGGCTCCTTCGGCATTGGTGGTAGCCTCCGTAACGGTCAGCTGGGCAAACGAAGGGCTCTGAAAAAGAAATAGGACCGCAAAAAAGCAGATGACCGATCTGCTCTTATCTCGAAGCGAGACGAAAAGGTCTGTAAAGGTTTTATCCATTCGCCCTCTGATTCGGAAGCTTAAAAACACTTTCCATTTAGAGGTGTGTTCTACGCCACATTACAGAAAAGGTTATGCAACGGGCAAGAGCGATTCGACCAATGCGAACTTTTGGTCTACTAATACTGTGTAAAACTTAACCGGGTTGTGTTGTCTGTCGATAAAAACATGTCGTTCATCCATCAATAGATGACGGTAACAGAACCTACATTCTTCGGTTTCCCGAAAGGCTGTTTCATGCCTTTCCATATTTCGCCATCCTTGAATTTGGCTTCGATCTTCCACGTGTAAGCACCTTCGGGAACCAACGCTCCGCGATAGCGTCCGTTCCAACTTTCAGCAGGGCTTCCATCAACCAGTTCCACAGATTCCCAAAGCTGGTTACCCCACTTGTCGAACACCCACGCATGGTATTCGCCTATACCAGCTCCTTTCGGCAGGAACTGCCCTGCTTCTCCAGGTTCTCCGATCACCATGGCGTTCGGCACAAACAGACCTGAAATGAGGTCGATGTGCACGTGATACTCGGCCGTGTCCAAACATCCGTACTGGTTGTAAACCCTCAGTACAACGTTGTAGTCGCCAAACTCATCATATTGATGGGTCGGCTCAAACAGGTCGGACGATTGACCGTCATCAAACGTCCACAGATATTCCGTTCCACCTGTAGAGGTGTTGTTGAAGAGGAATTCGTCTCCACCGATGTTTCCTGTGGAAATGGCATTGAACGAAGCCGTTGGCCGCGGATAGGCGAACACGGCCGTGTCAACCGTCAGCGTGTCGGAACATCCGAACTGGTTGGTGGCGACCAGCGTGACCGTGTAAGCTCCAGCATTCTCGAAGAAATGGTACGGATTGGCCTCATCGCTGGTATCTCCATCTCCGAAATTCCAGGAGTAGGTACTCGCATTGGTGCTGTGATTGTAAAGACCCACAACAATCGGGAAACAGCCATCAGGATATGGAATCTCGAAATCGGCCACAGGGAGTTCGTGAATAGTAAGTGGAAGCGAAACGGTATCGGTACAACCATCATCCGAAGTTGCTACGAGCTGCACTGAATAAACACCAGGAGCAGCATAGACGCTCGATGGCATGAACTGGGTGGAAGAATCGGCATTGCCGAATGTCCAACTGAACGAACTGCCGTTGATGCTTGTATTGGTGAAATCGACCGTGGCAGGTGAAACGCAATTGTCCTCCACCGTGCTTTCGAAATTGGCCGTTACGGGGCTGAACGTGGTGACAATCACCGAATTCGGAACTGCCTCGCAACCGTTCTGATCCACAGCCACCACAGGAATATTGGACGTGTTGGTCACATACGGTTCGTACGTGTTCCCAAAACCTTGGCCGTTATCCCATGTAATGAGGTAGGTCCCTCCACCTCCACTCGCCTCCACCGAAAGTGAAGCTACTGTTCCTGGGCAAATGGTAGTGTCGTTGGAAGTAACGAGAATGATCTGGTCCGGTTCCGAAACCGTAAGCGTGTCTGTGAAAACGCAGCCGTTGGCATCCTCTATTTCATACACGTAATCTGCAGCCGAAAGGTCTGTTGCTGTCGCGTTGGTCTGCCCTACTGCGGGCCAGTTGTATGAATATGGAGTAACGCCACCTGTGGCAGAAACGGTCGCGTTGCCATCATTATAGCCGAAACACGTAGCATCGGTCACTTGCACCACGGTTCCTACAATGGCGGTCGGGCTGGTGATGTTCACTGTGAGCGAATCCTGGCACCCGTTGCCATCCGTTACCACCACTTGGTACGTTCCAACACCCACCGCATTCAAGGTCGGGTCTGCATCTCCGTTGGACCATAGGTAAGCGTAATTCGGAACCCCGCCCGATGCTTGCACCACCGCCTGTCCGTTCTGTTCGCCAAAGCAGTTCACTTGCGTCACATCGGTTGTTGCAACCGCAAGGTCGGTCGGTTCGGTCAACGTCACGCTGAGCGACCCTTGACAGCCATTCGTATCGGTCACAGCCACATCATACGTACCCACGGCCAGCGAATCGATGTCCTGCGTGGTTTCGCCATTGCTCCATTGATACGAATACGGAGCGGTTCCCGCAGAAACTTCCAAGTTGATGAAGCCATCCGAAAGACCGAAACACGAAATATTGTAACCGTTGTACGTGGTCGGAAACGCCTGAAGGTCCATCGGCTCTGGCTCTGTCAAGGTAATGCTATCGACATGCGTGCAACCATTCACATCTGTTACGGTGAGGGTATACGTATCAGCGATCACACCCGTGAGGTCTTCATCCACAGCGCTAAATCCATTTTCAGTCGTCCAGAAATAGGAATAGTTCTGGCAATCGGCTCCGCCAAGAATGTTCAGATCGATGGAGCCATCGTTGGCACCCGCACACGAAACATTGGTTCCGCCAACAAATGTCGGGCTCGTGATGCTATCGGTGACCAGCGGTTGAGGTTCGGTTAGAACAATGGTGTCGGTTGCTTGCGTACCATTGGCATCCGTCACCACCAGAATGTAGATTCCAGCCGCCAGACCGACCGCTGTCTGCGTGGTCTGTCCGTTGGACCATTGAAACTGATAAGGCGTGCAACCACCCGAAACACTCGCATTGGCCTCGCCATCCTCTAACCCATTGCAACTGATGTTGTAGCCGCATGCCAATGTTGGCGAAGAAAGTGACAGAAGTACTTCCGATGGTTGAATGGTAACGGTGAAAGAACACGAGGCGGTATTGCCTGATGGATCTTCAGCATTGTACGTCACAGCGGTTGTTCCAACAGGAAAATTAGCTCCCGATGAGAAATTACTTGTCATGGTTGCCGAGCAGTTGTCGCTTGCCGTAGGTTCGGCCCATGTAACAGAAGGCGTACAATCGGAACTGTCTGGTGTGATCTGAATGTCGGTCGGACAACCAGAAATGATCGGAGAAACCGTGTCGAGAACGGTCAGAACGGCAATGCAATCGTCCCTGTTTCCGCTGGCATCGGCCACCGTGAGCGTAACGATGGTCTGGCCGATATCCGAACATAGGAAATCGCTTTGCGAAAGTGCGTACGAATCAATGCCGCAATTGTCGGACGAACCATTATCAATGGACAATGGGTCGACCGCTATCGTTACGTTCGCATCCAAGTAAACCGTTGCATTCTGGCAGACCGCGTTCGGATCGGTGTTGTCTTGCACCGTTACGGTTGCCGAGCACGTGGAAACGTTTCCGCTGTTGTCTTCCACGGTCAGCTGAACCGTGTTCAACCCCACATTGGAACAGTCGAAATCCGTTACATCCAAACTCAAATTGGCAATGCCACAGACATCGGCCGAGCCGTTGTCGATCTGCGAAGGAACAATGGTGGAACTACCGTTCACATCCAACTGAACTGTAATATCCTGACAGATGGCACTTGGCGGCACGTTATCTTCAACCGTAACATTTGCCGTACAGGTAGATGTATTTCCGTTGGCATCGGAAACGGTCAATGTAACCGTTGCCGTTCCCAGATTGCTGCAATTGAAACTGTTTGGCGAGACCGAAATATCGGTCACAGAACAGTTGTCGGAGCTTCCATTATCCACATCCGAAGCCGAAATGACCGCGCTGCCCGAAGCATCCAACTGAACGGTAATGTCCTGACAAATTGCGGTTGGATCGATGTTGTCCTCAACCGTAACTACGGCAGTACAACTACCCGTATTCCCGCTGGCATCGGTGGCCGTAAGCGTGACGCTATTTTCTCCCAAATTGCTGCAATCGAACACGGAAGGATCGACCGTAAGGTCTGCGATGCCGCAGTTGTCTGAAGAACCATTATCGACATCTGCTGCCACAATGCTTGCATTTCCCGAAGCATCCAACTGAACCGTAACGTCCTGACAGACAGCCGTTGGCGGCAGATTTTCCTCTATCGTGATGGTTGCATTGCAGGTCGATGCGTTCCCGCTGGCATCGGTCACTGTGAGTACTGCCTGTGCCGTGCCCACGTTCGTACAATTGAACGTGCTTGGCGTGAGCGAAATATCAACGATGGCACAATTATCCGAAGAGCCGTTATCTACCTGAGATTCGTTGACCACCGCGTTTCCAGAAGCATCCAACGCCACCGTTACATCCTGACAAACAGCCGTTGGAGGCGTTACATCTTCCACCGTCACATTTGCAGTACAGGTTGAACTGTTCCCGTTGAAATCCTCAACCGCGAGCGTTACCGTATTCACTCCCGTGTTGGAACAATTGAACGCGGTTGGACCGGCCGAGATGCTGGCAATGGCACAGTTGTCCGAACTTCCGCCATCGACATCGGCTGCCACAATGCTGGCGTTTCCGCTGGCATCCAACTGCACCGTAATGTCTTGGCAAACGGCCGTTGGCGCAACGTTTTCCTCCACCGTTACAATGGCCGTACACGTGGATGAATTTCCGTTGGCATCGCTCGTTGTAAGCGTTACTGAGTTCTCTCCAATGTTGCTGCAATCAAATGTGGAAGGATCGACATCCAAACTGGCGATGCCGCAATTATCCGTGCTTCCACCATCCACATCGGCACCCACAATGCTGGCGTTTCCCGTGGCATCCAACTGAATGGTAATATCCTGACAGACGGCTGTCGGAGGCGTGTTCTCGATCAGCGTTACAATTGCTGTACAGGTAGAGGAATTTCCAGCCGCATCTGTTACGGTGAGTTCCACTTGACCGGGTGAGCTGACGGTACAATCGAAGGAGTTGGGGCTGATGGAAATGGTGAGCGAACCGCTGCAATTGTCGCTCGAACCAGCATCGATCTGCGAAGCGACAATCGAAGCCATGCCATTGGCATCCAACGCCACGGTAATATCCTGACAGACAGCGGTTGGCGGAAGCGCATCCTCCACCGTTACGGTTGCATTGCAGGTAGAAACGAGTCCGTTGACATCCGTCACGGTAAGCGTTACCGTTTTGGCTCCAATATCCGCACACGAAAATGCTGTTGGCGTAGCCGAGAGGTTGGCAATTCCGCAATTGTCGGTCGAGCCGCCATCCACATCCGCAGCTGTGATGGAAGCATTGCCCGAAGCGTCCAATTGCACCGTGATGTTCTGACAGACAGCATTCGGAGCGAGGTTGTCCGAAACCGAAACCGTTGCCGAGCAGGTGGCCGAATTTCCATTGGCATCCGTAACGGTTACCGTAACTGGATTGTCTCCAATTTCGGAACAGGTGAAATCTGAAGGCGTCACCGAAATATCCACAATGGCGCAGTTGTCGGTAGAACCTGAACCAAGTTGCGCACCCGTAACAGACACATTTCCCGTGGCATCCAAATTCACAGAAACATCCTGACAGACCGCGATCGGGTCGGTGTCTTCAAGAACAGTAACCGTTGCATCGCAGGTGGAAGTATTTCCACCAACATCGGTAACCGTAAGCGTGACCGTGTTCGCTCCGAGGTCGGCACAGGTAAAGGCGTTCGGGTTGAGCGAAATACTTTGAATGGCGCAGTTGTCTGAAGATCCGTTGTCGATCTGAGCAGTTGTGACCGAAGCATTTCCAGAAGCATCGAGTGTGACCGTCAGATCCTGGCAGATGGCCGTTGGCGGAATCGTGTCCTGCACGGTAACCGTGGCGTTACAGGTGGCCACATTTCCATTTACATCGGTGACGGTCAGAACAACCGCATTGCCGCCAACATCCGCGCAGCTGAACACGTTGGACGAAACCACCAATGATGCAATGCCGCAATTGTCGCTCGAACCGTTATTGACCTGCGAGGCCGAAAGCGTGGCATTTCCACTTGCGTTGATGTAAACCGATACATCCTGACAAATGGCCGTTGGGAGTTCAGAGTCATCTTGAATAATTGTTCCCGTGACCATATCGGTACAGCCGCTGTTGTCCGTAACCGTCACGGTGTAATTCCCTGCGGTGAGGTTGGTGATTGAAACCGTGGTCTCACCGTTCGGAGACCATTGATATTGATACGGTGAAGTGCCGCCCGTTACGAAAGCCGAAAGCCCACCGTCAGAACCTCCGACACACGAGACATTATGATCCACAATGGCCAGAACGGAAGGTTCGGGATAGACATTGATCAACGCATCGGCCGAAGCAGTACAACCAGCGGCCGTGTAGATCACGTAATGCGTTACCGTGTAATCTCCGCTCGCAGCGTAGCTGTAAACAGGATTCTCCACCGTGGACGTGTTCCCGTCACCGAAATCCCAGTAATGCGTCACGGTTCCGCCACTTGCGCCTGTATTCGTGAAGTTGAAGGCGTTGCCATCAAAACATTGCTGCTGGTCATCCACGGTAAAATCGGGTGTGACAACCGTAACGGTTTCGCTGCTTGTAAGAGACTGACCGCTGCACGCATCCGTTACAGTATAGGTATACGTAGTGGTAACGGTTGGCGAAACCGCCACATTATTGCCTGAAGGCGCGCCATTGTCCCAACTGCTGACGTAAGGCGAAATACTCCCTGCGGGATTGGCCGTAAGGTTGGCCGACTCGCCCAAACAGATGGTGGTAGTTCCCGAAGTGGTGAGCGACAACGGCACATCGTTGTCAAGAATATTCATGTTCACCGATGGCGGTGCCGTACACGTACAACCTCCGCCAACAAGATCGAGGATGATGGTTTCCGTTCCTTCGGTGGTGTAATCCAAAACGCCTTGAACATTGAGAATGACCGAATCCTCGCCAGCAGGAATGGTGATGGAGCCAGGCAATGTGTTGTAATCCACACCAGGAGTGGCCGTTCCCGAAACGTTGTAGCCTACTGTAAGTGGCGCAGCGTTGCTGGAACCAGGCAAACGCCTGAACACGAATGTTCCGATGTCGCAACCTTCGTAAATGCCCGAAACACCTGAAACGGCTGCCAGCTCAACTGCATCTTCCCCACTTGAGGAGAAACTTCCTTCTTCCAGAAAAACTCCCGAATCCAATGCGCCATCGCCTGCATCGGCCACGGCAATTTTAATATGGTAGGTCTGGCATGGCGTTACCACCACCTGCGCGGTAAGAACGGTTGTATAACCATCATACTGCACGGCAGGACCGCTTGAATTATCGACATAATACTGGCAGTTGGTACATGGGCCCGTAGATGGCTCGGAACCGCTGTAGCCGTTATTCACGTTATCGATCGCAACAGGCGTTGACGTACCCGGAATGAGCGCAATATTCGCTGCACCACCCGTAAAAGGCCCTGTAATTCCAGGACCTGAGATGAAGAATCCGAACACATCATTGTAACCCGAACTCACGTATTCCGGATATTCCTCCGAACCGAAAATGTAATTGAACCGAAGCGTGTCGCTTTGCGGAACAAAATCGAATTCGAGAATGGCGGCATCATACGTTGGAATTCCAGAGGCAAGAACCGTCAGGTCAGGATCGCCTCCGAGTCCATTAGACATTCCAATGCTATTGGCATTATCAGGTCCAACCGCCAATGCAGACGAACCGGATGTAAGAACGACCCCGGCATTGAGACCCAGAACGGTTCCCGAACCATCGAATGTTCCTGCAGCTCCTGTTGCGCCAACATAGGTGATATTCGATGCGGTGACACACGAACCGAGCAGCACGTTCTGAACATAATCTTCAATTTCTGTGGTTGAAGTGGCCTGATTGACCGTAATGGCCTGCCCGAATATTTGCCCCGACCATGCACTTGCTACAAGCATGGATGCCAGAAGCATCAATGAAAATCTTATTGGGAATAGAACTGTTCTCAAACCTGTCGTTTCTGCACGGCAGAACCAATGGTTCGCCTCGCACTCAGGTGCGTGTGTACGCTGAAAATAACATAAGGTTCTCCCCAACCTGATATTTCGACCAAACCGTGGTCAGACCATTCGAGTGTTAACATTGGCGTAATAAACGCGGTGGGTCTAATTCCTACTTTTGGCCAAATTCAATCCATGTCCTTCGGATTATTTGATTTTCTGAAACTTGTTGGCGCCCTCGGATTCTTCATCTACGGAATGAAGGAAATGAGCGATGGCATCCAGAAGGTTGCCGGTGCCAAAATGCGCGAGATCCTTGCCGCCATGACCTCGAACCGTGTGTTCGGAGTGCTGACCGGATTTCTGGTAACGGCCTTGGTGCAATCGTCATCCGCCACCACGGTGATGATCGTGAGTTTTGTAAACGCTGGGCTGCTAACACTGGTGGAGGCCATCGGTGTGATCATGGGTGCCAACATCGGAACCACCATCACCGCTTGGATCATCTCCATCCTCGGTTTCAAACTGGACATTTCGGATCTGGCCTTGCCGATCATTGCCATCGGTTTCCCGATGCTATTCTCATCCCGAACATCTCTGAACTCATGGGCTCAGGTGCTCATCGGTTTTGCGCTTCTTTTTATGGGGCTGGATTTTCTGAAGCATTCGGTTCCGGATCTGAAATCGAACCCGGAGATACTCAGCTTCTTGCAGCATTATGCGGATATGGGTTACCTGTCCACATTCATTTTCATTACGGTTGGAACGGTGCTGACGCTGATCGTGCAGTCATCCAGCGCAGCCATGGCGCTTACGTTGGTGATGTGCTACGAAGGTTGGATTCCCTTTGAACTTGCCGCAGCGATGGTATTGGGTGAGAACATCGGTACAACCATTACCGCCAACTTGGCCGCGCTTGTAGGAAATATTTATGCGAAGCGTGCTGCGTTGGCGCATTTCATTTTCAACATTTTCGGGGTTACGTGGATGTTCATCCTTTTCCCATTCTTCACCAAGGCAATTGCTTGGTACATGGGAAAATACATGGGAATGTACCCTTCGCTTTCCAGCCCGGATTACAATCCGGAGCATATTCCCATCGCGCTGTCCATCTTCCATTCCAGCTTCAACATCATCAATGTGCTCCTGTTGATCTGGTTCATTCCGTTCATCGCCAAAACGGTCACCAAACTCATGCCTTCCAAGGGAGATGATGAGGATTTCCGTTTGGAATTCATTGGCCGAGGGTTGGTGCGAACACCGGAGATCTCGTTGGTTGAGGTGGAGAACGAGATCGTCAAATTCGCGAAGCTGAACCTGAAAGGTGTGCAGCGCGTGGGGCAACTGATCGAAGAAACGGAATATCGCGAACAGCAGAAATTGCTGAAGAAGATCAAGGAATACGAAGACCACACGGATCTTATCGAATTGAAAGTGGGCGAGTTTCTAATGGAGCTTTCGCGTTCCGAGCTCTCGAACCAAAGTTCCAGACGAGTGCAGTCGTTCCTTTCGGTGGTCAACCACATGGAATCTGTCGGTGACCTTTGCTATCAGATGTCACGTTCCATTGAGCAGAAGATCGAGAAAAAGGTCTGGTTCGAGGAAAGCCATCGCGTGGATCTTCGCGAAATGCGCGACATGGTCTTAGAGGCCATGAAACTGATGATGGTGACCATTACGCAAGACCCTGACAATATTGTGCTTGAAAAGGCCACCGAACTGGAGAAGAACATCAACAGAAAACGGGACAAGTTCAGAGCGAAGAATTTCAAGCGCGTTGAAAAGGGAAAAGTGAGCCTTCAGGCAGGACTGATTTACATGGATCTGATCAGCGGTTACGAAAAGATCGCAGACAACGTGATCCATGTTTCGGAGGCACTGCGAGGCGATCACCTCGACCTCGAGGACGAGGTTACCACCTGATCTATCAGAAGTTGTATTGCGAAAGCAGAATATCTGGCGTTACGATCGTATCGCTGATGTGCAGCGCACGGTCCACAATGAACATTTCGTAGCGGATCGTGTCCCAAGGAATTCCGGGTCTGCCGTACACGCCCACGTCCATGGTTCCTTCCAGCGCACCGTTTCCCCCAGTGGCGGTCAATCGTTTAAAGCGCACATGGAATGGCGTTTCTGGCGGATCCACCCGCACATACGTCCCATTCTGTTTCTCGTAGTAGTAAATGAACAGATTGTAATGATACGGCTGTCCTGAAGCGAACTCACCCAGCGTATCGCCCTGACCAAGTCCCAGATCGCCATCGCCATCTGTGAATCTGAACTTTACAAAACCCAGCGAATCGCCCGAACTCTGCGCTTGAATATTGGGGTAAAATCCGAGAAACTCAATATATGGTCTGTCAGGATAATTCTGCCGTTTCAGGCATGCACTCAGCATTATGGCAACCAACACGAACAGAAATCCCTTTCTCATCCTTCAAAATTAGGCAATTTTGCGCCCAGCAAAAGCAGCATGAACGCGAAGACGGCACGCATATCTGAACGCATTTTCTCTATGAACGAACACAATGATGTGTTGTTCGAGCAGATCGCGTTGGAGTTGTTCCGACTGCATGCCACCAAGAACGAAACATACCGCGCTTTTATTGGGCATTTGGGCGTGAATGCAGATGCTGTTCAGAAATTAGGCGACATTCCGTTCCTGCCTATTTCCATGTTCAAACGGCATCAGGTGGGAATTTTCAATGCGCCCCCGGAAGCGGTTTTCCTCAGCAGCGGAACCACGGGAATGGAGCGCAGCCATCATTTCGTGGCCAGTTTGGCGCTTTATGAGCAAAGCCTTTTCCAATGCTTTCAGCAGTTTTTCGGCAAGCCTGATGAATATTGCATTTTGGCGTTGCTTCCCTCCTATTTGGAACGGTCGAATTCCTCGTTGGTTTACATGACGCAGAAGCTGATGCGCAAGAGCGGCCACGCTGACAATGGATTCTATTTGGACCGCCTCACATCACTTTCCAAAGTGCTAAAGAAAAACTCAAAAAAGGGTGTGAAAACACTTCTGATCGGAGTAACCTTCGCATTACTGGAACTTGCCGAAAAGCATCCGCAGGAACTGAAAAACTGCACCATTCTGGAAACGGGCGGGATGAAAGGCAGACGCAGGGAAATGCCCCGAGAAGAGGTTCATGAGATTCTGAAATCAGCTTTTGGGTTGGAGAACATTGCCAGCGAATACGGCATGACTGAATTACTAAGCCAAGCGTATTCGCTGGGCGAAGGAATTTTCAGAACACCGCCTTGGATGCGGGTTTACGTTCGTGAAGCAACAGACCCGTTGAACATCTGCGAACGAGGAAAAGGTGCTTTGAATGTGATCGATCTGGCCAACATGCACAGCTGTCCGTTCATTGCTACGCAAGATCTGGCGCATATCCACCAAGACCATTCATTCGAAGTGCTCGGAAGAATGGATGATGCTGAAGTAAGAGGGTGTAGTCTGATGGTGGTTTAGACATCCTCTCTGCTAGTTCTTGAATTCAGAAAAAATACAAGCGGCAAGCAGAATACCATTACAATTAGATACACATAGAAAGTGGTTAGTATACTCTCATATAGCTCATTCTCTTCAAAACCTCTATCGAAAATATTTATCCAGTTAACCAAAAAGGTCGAAACCAATAGTACAATGGTTAAGCCAACTAAAACAAGTAGCTTATCGTTAACCGTTAACGGTAACCTTCCGTGAAAAGTCTTAATAAAAAGAGCCAGTAAAACTGGAATCTCAAGAATCCCAACTAAAATAGAAAGAGTCAACACAACACTTTTCCTTGGCGCATTTCCCACAGCCAAGACATGGACAAGGGGAATTAGTATACAGAGAGAAGCAAACACAATCAAATGAGATTTAACCCCATTTATCTTCCAGTCTTCGATTATCTGCTTCATGGAACCCGACTTTAAACCACTTTAATCAAGAAGTAATTCTTCTTACCGCGCTGTGCGAGGATATACTTTCCTGAGATGAGGAAAGACGAATCAACGGAAAGTTCAACTGCCGAAACCTTGTTCTGATTAATGGAAACACCATTTCCCTGAATCATCTTTCTGGCTTCTCCTTTTGATGGGAAAACCGCTGCTTTTTCAGTCAAAAGATCAATAACTCCGATTCCAGTTTCCAGTTCAGATTTGGAAATCTCAAACTGCGGAACACCGTCAAAAACTGAAAGCAGATCGGTTTCAGAAAGCTTGCGCAGACTTTCCTCTGTTCCCTTTCCGAACAGGATTTCCGAAGCCGCAACTGCCGCGTTGTAATCATCCTCAGAATGAACACGAACAGTCACATCTTTTGCCAAGGCTTTTTGCAATGCACGAGCGTGCGGTGCTTGCTCATGTTCTGCCTCAATCGCTTCAATTTCTTCCTTAGGTAGTAATGAGAAAATGCGGATATACTTTTTGGCATCTTCATCTGAAGCATTCAACCAGAACTGGTAGAATTGGTATGGTGAAGTTCGTTCTGGATCGAGCCAAACGTTGCCGCTTTCAGTCTTCCCGAATTTGCCGCCATCAGCTTTTGTGATGAGTGGAGCCACCAACGCTTTCGCCTCGCCCAAGCCCATTCTGCGGATCAATTCTGTTCCCGTTACGATGTTTCCCCACTGGTCGGAACCGCCCATTTGCAGCTTCACGCCTTTGGTTTTCAGCAGATGCGCAAAGTCGTAGCCCTGCACCAACTGGTAGCTGAATTCCGTGAACGAAATGCCTGTTTCCAAACGGTTCTGAACGCTGTCCTTCGACATCATATAACTCACGGTAATGTGCTTCCCAATGTCACGCATGAAACCGAGGAACGTCATGTCCTTGAACCAATCGTAGTTGTTGGCCAATTCGGCCTTGTTCTCACCGTTCTCGAAATCCAATAATTTCAAAAGCTGCTTTCGCACACCTTCCTGATTCTTGCGAAGTGTTTCCTCATCCAGAAGATTCCGTTCGGCAGATTTTCCCGAAGGATCACCGATCATTCCCGTAGCGCCACCGACCAACGCGATCGGTTTGTGACCCGCCAACTGCAAATGCTTGAGCAACATGATCGGCACCAAGTTTCCAATGTGCAGTGAATCAGAGGTCGGATCAAAACCCACATAACCCGTCACCATTTCCTTGTTCAGGAGTTCCTGCGTTTCAGGCATGCTGTCGTGATGCAGGCCGCGCCATTTCAATTCTTCAACAAGGTCGTGGTTGGGTTTGAACGCCATTTTTTCCGATTTGGGCGGCAAAGTTATCAGCCTTTGCGGTAATCCGCCCGATCGAGCACCATCAAAACCTCATCATAATAATTGCCATCATGAATAAGACATCGCGGTTCATAGCCGTATTCCTCAAAGCCAAGGCTTTTGTAGAGATTTATAGCCGTTGGATTGACGGATGAAGCACCTATGAGAATCCGCTCCATTCCACCAATTGAGAAGATGATGGCAATAATTTCCTGCATCAGTTTCCGTCCCAATCCTTGTCCCTGAAAATCAGGGTGAACGAAAACCGACCAGATGGTTCCTTTGTGCCTGACCTTGAGTTGATTGTGGCGGTAGAATCCGGCAATCCCGATCAACCTGTTCTCTATGAACATTCCAAGAATGAAGTGGTCGGGCATTTCAATGTTCCGCTCAAAAAACTCCTTTCGCTTGGGTATTTCGTCCTCGTTGGAAGCCCCGAAAGCAATTGGAGCTACATCCAGCGCCATGGTTCGCATGGAGTTCCAGTCATCAAAATCCGCAAGTGTTAACTTTCTGAGCAACATCATCTTTTCCACCGACCTAACTCAACATACTTCGAGCGAGGTATTAAAAACTTTGGCTGAATATTCTACGCCATGAAAATAACAGGTTCACTCCTTTTCTCAGTTCTGCTTTCATGCTTCTTCGATCACTCACTGGCTCAACCCGGTTTCTTGGATGGTGCTTTCAGCCAGAATGGTCTACATACGATCGGCACCAGCAGTAATGCCGAACATGGCCGGGTGGTATTGATCCAAAGCGATGGCAAAGTGGTTGTTGCAGGTTATTCGCACAATGGCAGCGACAACCAGATGTTCGTCTATCGATGCTTTCCCAATGGGGATGCCGACACGGATTTTGGAACAAACGGCTGGAAAGACCTTGACCTTGGGCCGTCAAATGACCGATTGTTCGGAGGTGTGCTACAGCCGGATGGGAAAATGGTGTTTGTGGGACCGACTGATGTAAATGGCACGGATGGGTTCGGTGTTTACCGACTCAATCCCGATGGCTCATGGGATGATACGTTTGACAACGATGGGATCGCCATTTACAATCCAAGCGGAATCTCGGACATACCTGTGGCGGTGGACATTCAGCAGGATGGACGGATCGTGATCTTCGGAACTACGGTGACGACCAATGATTACGTTGCCGCGGTCATGCGACTGAACAGCAATGGCTCCATCGACCAATCATTCAGCGGTGACGGACTTGCGGTAACACCATTCAGCAATATTGTAGATCTCGTTGGGTCGGGTCTGATACAGAGTGATGGAAAGATCATTGTTGCCGGGAACACGGCAGGATCCATTGGGTGGGAATTCGCCATGGCCCGAATCAATCCGAACGGCAGTTTGGACAATAGCTTCGGCACAAACGGAACTATTCACTACCAATTGGGCATCTCCGGAAGTTTCTGTCGCCACGTTGCGCTACAACCGGATGGTAAAATCATAGCGGTGGGCGAAAGCGGTCAGGCTTCGGGCTCAGTCTTTACCATTGCGCGTTTCAACCAAGACGGGACCTACGACACTTCGTTCGGGGTTGGTGGAGTGGTTTACCACTCGATAACAGCAGGAAATGACTATGGCCAAAGGGTACTCATTCAACCGGACGGTAAGTTGATCGTGATCGGAAATTCAGCCATGTCTTCGCAAGATATTTCCCTGTCGAGATTCTTGGCTGATGGAACGGTTGACACTGATTTTGGGTCGGCAGGAAGTGTCATTACTCCGATCGGAACAAGTGATGATTTCGCATATGCGGCCACTTTTGATGCCAACGGTGATATTTGGGTGGTCGGAGAGGTGGCCATCATGGCCTCGTTCGATGTGTTCATCGCCAAATACAAGAACGACCTTAACCTTGGAATTGCTTCGGAATCGACCGAACCACCTATTTCAGTTTACCCGAATCCGGTGCGGGATCAACTCTTTGTCGAATTCGATGTAGAGAGGAAATCCATGGTCGGGATTTCACTTTTCGATGGTTGCGGAAGGATGGTCAAAACTGCAAGTTCTGGCAGTACTGCCGTGGGTTCTCAGCGATTCACGTTGGACGTATCTGACCTGAAATCTGGCACCTATCTGCTATCGGTCAATGGAAGCAGGTGGCAAGCCAATAAACTGGTTGTAATCCAATAGCAGTTTTCAGAAGAAATCCTGAACGAAGCCTTTTATACCAACGCCCCCCATGAAAAGGGAAAAAAGAAAAATGAGGAAGAGGATAATGTTCTCTAAGGTTGAATTGGCATGTTCGCCCATGATCTTCCTGCTGGAAGTGAGATAGAAAATGCCGCCAACCGTCACTGGAAGAACCAAGGCTGCAAACGCCTGGCTCGCAACCATCACAAACACGGGCCGTGCATGGAAAATCGGAACGACCAATCCGAGCAACGACATGACAAGGACGATCATTCGGAAATTGAACTTTTTCAGGTCGCGTTCCCAACCGAAGAAATCACACAGCAACCAAGGCAAAAGCAGTGTATTCGGGAATTGAGATGAAAGTCCCGCAGCGGTAATTCCAATGACGAAAATCGCCACAGCGTATTTGCCAGCCACAGGTTCCAGCAGCGGAATCATTTCCTTGGCATCGTTGAGCGATTGCCCCGCTAAGTAGAGCGTTCCGGCAGCCGCAGCCATAATTGAAGCCGAGATCAGGAACATCATCGTTGCGCTTACAGCTGCATCGCGATTCTGAATTTTCATATCCTGAATGCCCCAACCTTGCTCTTTCACCAATGTGGTACGCACAATAAAAACCATGGAAGAAACCGTGGTTCCGACCATTCCAGCAATGACCAGATAGGAGCTTGAATTTGAGGCTGCATTCGTCTCGGGAACCGATGGAATCAGTCCATTCAGAATGTCCGCAACGGGCGGCATCATCAACACGAAATTGATGAAGAATGCACAACCCATGAACGCGACCATTCCCGCCAAGGCTTTCTCAAATGTGGAAGTCGTTCCCACAAAGAAAATGGCGTAAATGAGCGCAATGGAACCACTCGCCCAAACAATCGGAGAAATGCCGCCATCGACCCACATCTTCGACCATTCGTGCAGCACATCGGCCACAATTCCCATCACGCCCATGATTCCGCCCGAAACGTTGACGGTCAATGCTACCAAAAGGAACATTCCAAAAACGGGATGAATGTGTTTTCGGAATGCAGCCAAGGCTGTTTCACCAGTTACAATCGTGTATTTTCCGAAAAGGCGAATGAGGTAATAGGTGACGAGGCACGAAAGCAGGATGGTCCAAAGCAGCGCCATGCCGTAGTTGGCACCGGCCTTCGCCATGGCGGTCACACTCCCCGTTCCAATGTTGAAACCGATAAGGAATAGGCCGGGAAGAATGGACTTGATGAAGTTTTTCATGTTTGGAAATTACTTCATCTGACCAATTGCGACAGAAACATCTGAAGTCGGCATCTGACACGCCTTATCGACACAAACGTAAATACGCGTTTCTCCTTCGATCAATCTGTTTTCCAGCAAAGAAAGACCGTTCTCGGTTTTTCCGCCAACCAACATTTTATTTGGGTGATAACGCTGTTCCAATTGCACCCGCTTTGCTTCGGCTTCATTGCCAACGATGGCAACTTCATAGAATGGATACGACTGATAGAGCGCCAATTCCAGCCAGTTGGAATACCAACTCGGACCTTGTGAGAGGCTTGGTTTGACATTCTGGAACATCTGTTCTGCGATCTTCAAATATTCTGAATTATCAAGGTAATGTCCGAGCAGAAAAAGTCCCTTTGCCATGCTGGAATTGGATGCCGGAATGACGTTATCCGTCAATTCCATTTTACGGGCAATGAGTTGCGCATCGCTATTGGAATTGAAGAAGAACATACCCGATTCTGAATCATGGAAATGCTCGATGGTGTATTTGGCCAGCGCATCGGCTTCGTCCAGCCATTTTCTGTCAAATGTTGCTTGACAGAGCGAGATCAGCGCTTCGATAGTGAAGCAGTAGTCCTCCAAAAATCCGTTGATGGTGGAGCGGTCTTCCTTGTGATTGTGCCACAGTCCTCCATCATCATTACGTTGCGTTTTGAGAATGAAATCGGCACTTTTCAAAGCGGCCTTCAGATATTCTTCTCTTCCGAAAACGCGATATGCATCCGCATAACCTTTCAGCATCAGCGCGTTCCAAGAGGTAAGTTGCTTATCATCCAAACCTGGGCGGATTCGCTTGCTTCTTTCAGACAACAACTTTGCTTTTACTGAGGCAACTTTCGTTTTCAATTTCTCAACCGACCAACCTTTCTGCTTCGCGAAATCTTCATCGTTTTTATCGCGCAATAGAATGTAATTCTCGTGCTCCCAAAACCCTTTTTGGTTGATGTTGTAATAGTCTTTCACCCAACCGAAATCAGTACCCAAAACAGATTTCAATTCGTCATCCTTCCACACGTAGAACTTGCCTTCTTCACCCTCGCTATCCGCATCCAACGCAGAATAAAAAGCACCTTCTTTGGAGGTCATTTCGCGCTTTATGAACTCCAGTGTTTCTTCTACAATTTCCCTGTAAAGTGGGTTTTTAGTGGCCTGATACGCTTCCGAATACAGCGAAACCAACTGTGCGTTATCGTACAGCATCTTTTCGAAGTGCGGCACCTTCCAAACGCCATCAACCGAATAGCGCGCAAAACCACCACCGATCTGATCGTAAATGCCTCCGAACGCCATTTTCTGAAGTGTCAACTGAACATGATCCTTCACTTCCTGATCATCACTCAAAAACGCATAGCGCAGCAAAAATTCATAGTTGTTCGGCAGCGGAAACTTCGGTGCACGATTTGGGCCACCTTCACGGTTATCAAACTCCATACTACATTTTTTGACGAGTGGAGCAATTTCCTCCTTGGTCATTTTTGAAGTATCCGAACTCTTCTGGATCAGCTCACTTTGCTTGATTCCCTGCGTGAGATTGGTGGCATATTCCAGTGCTTTCTCGCGGTCGTTCTCCCAAATGTTGGCCACGCGTTGCAACACATCCAACCATTGCTCTTTGGGGAAATACGTTCCACCGTAAAGTGGTCTTCCATCGGGCAACGCAAAACAATTGAGCGGCCAACCTCCACGGCCCGTCATCAACTGAACCGCGTTCATATACACCTGGTCTACATCAGGGCGTTCTTCCCGATCCACTTTTATACACACGAAATGCTCGTTCATGAAAGCGGCAACCGTGCTATCCTCAAAACTTTCGTGCTCCATCACATGACACCAATGGCAGGCGCTGTAACCGATGCTGATCAGCATGAGTTTCTGCTCTTTCTTGGCCCGCGCCAAGCTTTCATCATTCCATGCTACCCAATCAACTGGATTGTGCGCGTGTTGTAGCAGATAAGGACTGGTTTCGTTAATGAGCGCGTTGGTGTGTTTGTGTTCGGCCATGAATGGATTGTGAGTTTGTCCGCAGGATTGGAGCATTGCCCAGGCAAGCAATACCGAAACCGTCAAAGTGGACTTCATGTTCGGTAAAAGTAGGAATGAATGTGCGCTACCTTTGTGCCATGCAGGAGAATGCTTCGGACACGGTTCAAATGACGATGACCGATTCGGTGACCTCATTGGTCTCGGATTCTGTTCCCGCGCAAGCGGAAACACCTGTGGTAAGCCTTTTTGCAGAACACCAACTGAAAGACAACGACCAGTTCAAATACTTGGAGAGAAAAGATTTCGGTAATGGATTCGGGTTTGCAGTGCTGTTCGTTTGTGCCGCCATTATCGTGTATCTGCAGCGCAGTTCAGACAGCATTTTCTCGTTTGTGTTCCGCGCCAGCTTCGATGCCAATCTTGCCCAGCAGGACGCGAGGAAAGAGAGTTCGCAACAGGTTCGGAACATCTTTATTCTTCAGGTAATTGCCATTATTTCCATTTCGCTGTTCGTGGCCGCAGCGCTATCGCGATGGTTGCAATTTGACATGTCTGTTTCGAGCATGTTCTTCCAAGGACTGGCGGCCACGGTGGGTTTCATCTCGATCAAACGTTTTGTGCTTTGGTTGTTGGCCTTCATATTCGACCTGAAAAGTGAGTTGAAGATCCACAGTTTCAACCTGAACATTTTTCTTGCCGCTGCGGGTGTCTGCCTCCTTCCGCTTACGTTGCTGCTGTTTTACAGTCCGAGTTTGCCGACCAACGTTGTAGTGATCTCAGGCGCAGCCATTGGTGGACTTTTCTACCTGAAAGGGCTGCAACGCGGTCTTTCTGTGGCGTTCAATTCCAGCGCCATATCATCGCTGCATTTGTTTTATTACTTTTGCGCCCTCGAAATGCTACCCATTTTTGCGCTGATCCGTATAGCTCACCGTGGGTAGCAAAAACCTTCTCCCGACCTATGGATAAAGTTAAGAGCATTCTCGTATCGCAGCCTAAACCAGAAGGCGACAAAAACCCCTATTTCAATCTTGCTCAGAAACACAATCTAAAAATTGACTTTCGGTCATTTATTCATGTAGAGGGCGTTGATGTCAAGGATTTCCGAACGCAGAAAGTGAACATCCTGGACCACTCGGCCATTATTCTGACAAGCAAGAACGCGGCTGACCATTTCTTCCGCATTTGCGAGGAAACGCGCGTTACCGTACCTGAGGGCATGAAGTATTTCTGCGTGTCGGAGGCCATTGCCTACTACTTGCAGAAATACGTGGTTTACCGCAAGCGCAAGATCTTTTACGGTGGAAACACCTTTAAAGACATGGTGGACGTGCTGAAGAAGAACAAAGGCGAAAAATTCCTTTTGCCATGTATCGATGACCTGAAGCCAAGCATTCCAGAAACGTTGGACAGTCTGGGCTTAGATTACACCAAGGCGGTGATCTACAAAACGGTGAGCAGCGACCTTTCTGACCTGGCCGATGTGAATTACGACATTCTTGTTTTCTACAGCCCATCAGGGATCAAATCGTTGTTCGAGAATTTCCCAGATTTCAAGCAGAACAAGACGCGCATTGCGGCCTTCGGACCGACAACAACGCACGCAGTAAAGGAGCATCACCTGAAATTGGACATCGGTGCGCCCGTGCCCAATGCACCATCCATGACCATGGCGTTGGACCAGTACATCACCTTGGCCAACAAGAAGAAGTGACCGACTGTTAAAAATGTTTAAGGAAGAGGGGCTCGAAGAATACGGCCCCTTTTTTCTTTCTACCTTCAAAAGATCATGAGCAGATATACTTTCGGAAAGAAGGAGAAACTCTGCTCCAAATTGATCCTTGACGAACTTTTCAGATCAGGAAGATCATTCAAAGAATATCCGGTGCGCGTGATGCATTTGAGATTGGAAACCAGCGATGTTCCCGCCAAATTGCTCATCTCGGTGCCGAAAAAACGGTTCAAGAAAGCGGTGTCGCGAAACCACATCAAACGGCTTATCCGCGAAGCGTACCGACTGAACAAACCCGATCTGATGGAAAAATGGCAGGCCGATGGAAAATATTTTGCCCTCGCATTTGTTTACATTGGCAGCGACATCCCATCGTTTCAGGATCTGGACGAGGTCGTGAAGCGAATTATTGAAAAATTGAAGTCCATAGAAGCATGAAAATTCCAAACGTGTTCAAGAAACTGAGAGCGGTCCTCGTCATCATTCCCGTGGTGCTACTTTCGCTGCTCACCAGCAGTTACGTTGATTCTTACTTCGAGATCAGCAAGAACCTCGACATCTTCATCACACTTTTCAAAGAGTTGAACCTCTACTACGTGGATGAAACGCAGCCTGGAAACCTGATGGAAAAAGGCATTGACGGGATGCTCGAATCGCTCGATCCATATACCACGTTCATCCCCGAATCGGACATTGAAGACTACCGTTTCATGACCACGGGTCAGTATGGCGGAATCGGTGCACTGATCCGTAAAAAAGACAGTTTGGTAGTGGTGGCCGAACCTTACGAGGATTTCCCTGCTATGAAAGCAGGGCTCCTCGCGGGAGACATCATTTTGGAGGTGAACGGAAAATCGACCGATGGAAAATCGACCAGCGATGTGAGCGCGATCCTGAAAGGCCAGCCACAGACCGAAGTGAAGGTGAAGGTAAAACGATATGGACAGGAAAAACCGTTCGATGTCACCATTATGCGCGAAGAGATCCAGATCAAGAGCGTTCCGTATTCGGGAATGTTGAACGATGAGGTCGGTTACCTGAACCTTTCCAGTTTTACGGACAACTGTTCGAAAGAGGTGAAAGATGCCATCGTGGAGCTGAAGGAAAAGGGCATGAAAAAATTGGTGATCGACCTGCGTGGAAATCCTGGTGGACTGTTGAACGAAGCGGTTGCGCTGAGCAATCTTTTTGTGCCGAAGGGCGAACTGATCGTAAGCACAAAAGGCAAAGTGAAAGAATGGAACAAGGACTACAAGGCCATGCAGGCTCCGCTCGATAAGGACATGCCGCTTGCCGTGCTTGTGAACAGCGGTTCAGCATCTGCATCCGAGATCGTTTCGGGTGTGATGCAAGACCTCGACCGTGCAGTCATCATCGGGCAACGCAGTTACGGCAAAGGATTGGTGCAGACCACGCGACCCTTGAGCTATAACTCGCAGCTGAAAGTTACCACCGCCAAGTATTACATCCCAAGCGGACGCTGTATTCAAGCATTGGATTATTCGCACCGAAATGAGGATGGCAGTGTTGGAAAAGTTCCTGATTCGCTCATTTCTGTTTTCCAAACGAAGGCTGGGCGTTTGGTTTACGATGGCGGAGGCATTGAACCCGATGTGAAAGTGGAACCCATCAAACTCTCTGATGTGGCTTTCAACCTCGGCATCAAAATGCTCTATTTCGATTTCGCCACAGAGTATTACTTCAACCATCCTGAAATTGGGCCGATCAAGGATTTCAAAGTTGATGATGCACTCTATGCCGAATTTGAAAAGTGGTTGGAAACCAAGGATTTCGACTACACCACGGATAGCGAAAGGGTGCTTGAAAAGTTGAAGGAAGTGGCCGAAGAGGAGAAATACTTCAAGCGGATAAGTACGGAATATGATGCGCTGGAGGCGCGTGTGAAACACGACAAGTCGAAAGACCTTGAGGATTTTCAGGAAGAGGTGAAAGACCTGTTGCGCGGAGAGATCATCTCAAGATATTATCACCAGCGAGGCCGTATTCAGGCCATGCTGGAAGAAGACCGTGACGTGAAAAAAGCGCTGGAGGTATTTGCCAATATGGACGAATACAACCGCATTCTGACCGACACCAGCACCAACTGATCGGTGCCAGCGGGTAACGCAGCATGCCCAAACTGACGGATAACCAACATCGGGAAATTGCCTTCTGGGGCATGGCCATGATCGTTATGGGACTGCCGCTTTCCGTATTTCTGGTAAGCGTTGGCACATTCGTACTTGCAGGAAATTGGCTGCTTGAAGGCAACTTCAAAAAGCGGCTGAAACAATTCTTCACAAGCCCACTTTCGCTGGTTCTGATTTCGTTTTACCTCATGCTCTGCATCGGAATGCTATGGACCGATGACCTTGCTTTGGGAGTGAAGGATCTGCGGGTAAAACTGCCCCTGCTGCTGATGCCACTTTTCCTGTTCACCAGCAAACTCCCGAACAGAAAACGCATCCAAGAACTGCTTTTGCTTTTCGTGGTGGCCTGTTTGGTCGGAGTTCTATTCGGTATGGCCCGCTATTTCGGCCTCGCAGGCGAAGAACTTCTCAACAAACGGCATCTCTCGGTTTTCATTTCGCACATCCGCTTTGGGCTGATGCTGGTTTTCGCCTTCTTCATCTGCGCCTATTTTCTCTACGCCAAATGGCGCGAATGGTCGATAGCGTCCAAGGTCATCACAACTGGAGTAATGCTCTGGATCCTGTGGTTTCTCATCATTCTGGAGGCTTTCACGGCTTATGCCGCATTTGCAGCGGTTCTCGTAATGACCGCGCTTTGGCTGCTCCTGAAAAGCAACAATCGTCTGTTGAAGACCTCCGTTTTTGTAACTACGGTTTCGGTATCTGTTTTCGGCTTTCTCTATGTAAAATCCATCGCTGAATACCGATTCCTGAAAATTCCAAGAGAGCATGCCGACCTACCTTGGAAAACACCGAATGGGATCGGATACATCCACGCAGATCACATTCCGTATACGGAAAATGGTCATCGCGTGTGGGATTTCGTTTGTTGGCTGGAACTGGAAAAGGAATGGCCGAACAGAAGCAGCATCAACTTCGACTCTACCGATGCCAACGGGCAGGAGATCAGATACACTGCCATTCGGTACATCACGTCAAAAGGGCTTCCGAAGGATTCACTCGGATTGAGTCTACTCTCAGATCAGGATATTCGCCATATCGAACACGGCTTCACGAACTTCCGCCACACGAGCAAACTGGGCATTGACAGACGCATCGATCAATTGCTTTGGGCGTATCAGGAATATACCTATCAGCAGAACGCGAACAACTCTTCAACCATGCAACGTTGGGTTTACACGCAGGTGGGTTGGGAGATCTTTAAGGAGCATCCCATTTTTGGAGTTGGCACGGGAGACATTTCGCTGGCTTACCGATCGAAATACGCTGAAAACAGCCATAATTTAGAACCGCGTTTTCAGGGAATTGCGCACAATGAATTCCTTGCAGTGGCCATCGTACTGGGAGTTTTGGGTCTCATTGTGTTCCTCCTGATGCTCGGCTACCCGACCTGGCTCTATCGAAGAGATTTCCTGTATCTCACTTTTATGGTGATCATGGTTGTCTCGTTCCTCACCGACAACACGTTCGATCGGCAATCTGGGGTCACCTTCTTTGCATTTTTCAATGCGCTGTTAATCGTGAGAAGGGAGTTTGCCGAAACTTAGAGAAGCCGCTTCAGGCGGTCTTTCAAATTCGGGCTGATGGCCTTTTCAGGAAGCGGTCCTTGGTATGGTTGTCCCTGTTTCAGAACCTCTTTCACAAACCATGATGAACTGACGCCCCATTTTTTGAGGAACGTCCTTTTGCCATCGTTCATCTTCACGCGGCCAGTGGATTTTGACATGAAGTGATACGCACGGCTTTCACCCAATCCTCTGAAGATCCGAACTCCCTGCTGCCAAAGTTTCATGCTTACGTCAGGGTCGGAGTACAATCCTGGACTGAATTCTTCGCCATAACCGCCAATGGCCTTCCACAGATTTCTGTGCATGACGTTGGGCGGCCATGTGCTTCCACTCCAATCCTGTTTGGTCATATTTGGCAATTCGGCAAGAAGGTCTTTTTCTCGGAATTCAGATGGGTTTCTGCCAAAATCATAAGGCGAAAGCACGCATTTGTTGCCCGTTTCCTCTGGTTCGATCATGGTTGAACTCAAGTAGAATTTCTCGTGGCCGATAGTTGAAATCTCCTCAATAACCACCTTGTCCCAATTCGGGCAGAGGTACATGTCATCATTCACGTAGCAGATGATGTCTTTCGTTGCAATTTCGAACAGTGCATTCAGAGCGGTGCAAACTCCAACATTCGTTGAAGAATGGATGAATTTGATGTTCTGCTCCCCACACCATTCGGCCGAGCCATCTTTTCCCTCATTCACATAAACCAGTATTTCATGCTCCTCCGCAGAATTCTTCCGAATGCTATCCACGCAGCACTTCAGAAATTCCAAATTGTTCCAAGTTGGGATGAGAATGGAGAACTGCATCAACCGTTGTTCTTGTGTAGAAAATGCAGTTTGATGTACTTCAGAAACGTTCCGTAAGCGGTTATGAGCGCGATGGTGAAGCCTTCCATTCCATCCAAAAATCCCAAACGCAGAAAGTACATTCGATTGAATTTGAGCCAAGGGTTGAACAGCATCTTGAAAACACTTGACCGCTTTCCTTTCTCGAAAAGTTCTTTGGCCCCAAGCGTAGAATACACATCTGTCCGTTTTACGTGATCGCTCACCGAATGGTAGCTGTAATGCAGCAGGTCGCCCTTCAGCTTTTTGGCCTTCGCTGGATCTACGGTCGGTTTTTCGTGCACTTCGCCCTGCCAGTCATTTTCTGCACGATTGAACATCCGAAGTTTGGTATCTGGGTACCAACCTGAATGCTTGATCCACTTTCCGCAGTAATTGGTGAGTCGATTGAACGAATAGTTGTACCCTTTCCCGTTCTCTTTCTCGGCAACGATGGAAGCCTTCAACGCTTCCGAAAGTGCCTCGTCCGCATCGATGGAAAGGATCCAATCGTTTGAAGCCAACCCGTTGCCGTAGTTCTTCTGCTTGCTATAGCCTTTCCATTCGCGCTGGTGGAACTGAACGCCCAAACCTTTGCAGATGCTTGGTGTGGCATCGGTGGAGAAACTATCAACCACCACAATTTCATCGGCCACGCCATCCAACGAGGTAATGCAGCGCTTTATGTTGCGCGCTTCATTATACGTGATGATGACAGCTGAGAGTTTGCGCATCTTACCGTAAGCTACTTCTGTTGATTTTCGAGCCAAACCATGTACTCCGCATTCTCATGTACAGCGTTTTCGAGACTTTCCCCTTTCCAATAAGAAGCCCGTCTCAACTTGTTGTACCATGCGTTATCAGACCGAATGACAACTTCGAAATACTCTTCATCCAGCTCCTGCGGAAACACGCCCGATACCGCTTGCCCTAATGAATCGGGTTCATCAATTGCTTGATCGACCATTTCATAATCGAACAGTCTTACACCGGCAACCTTCGCTACCGGTTGAACACGAAGCCACAGGTTTATCTCTTTCCAACCAATGATGGTGTCATACGACAATGTTGATTCGTTCAGCCTGCCAACCCTGCTCAATGCAATCAACCCTGAAGGATGCGACCTGATATAGCCATCCAAGAGGCCGAATTCAACCTGTGCGTGCTTTGAGCCCTCAATGACGCAACTGCGTACGTGGGCATGGAGTGCCGTGTAATAAGTTCTGTCCCAACCAAAAAAATCGAGCACCAGACCTTGACCGGGTTTCAAAGTCGAATCTATCGTTGAGGTCAAATACTCCGTATCCGAACTCCTCAACAGGGGGACCGCCTCCATTTCCTGTGAGGTTGTCAGTGCAAGATGATCGAGTGCTTTTGGCAAATTCCCATCACCAAACAACTTCTCGTATGGAATATACATCCAGCAAAATGACAATGGAATAAGTGTAAGTACCGATATTGACATGAGCGTTGCCTTCAGCCTCATTTGCTTTTCATGGACAAAGGCCAATGCCAGAAATGGTAGCAAGAGAATGATCCAAGTAATGATAAACCGTTGCTGCTGCATAAGTGTGCCCGCAAAAGCCTTTTGCATGTAGATGGCGGCCATGATGATAAACGGTAACAGCCATACAAGCTGCATTCTTGTGATCTTTCGCTTAAGAACCGCCCATGCAAGGCCGAACAAAAGAAGGAAGAAGGTAAGTGGAGATACATTCTGAATGAATGATATCGGAAAGAAAAGTACACGCTGAATGCGCTCAACGGAACTCACGCTATCGTTTATGCCTTCCATTTTGATGTTCCAGACATCATTCTGATTGACGCTGTAGAGGAAGTCTCCGAACTGAATCTGATTCCCTACCATCCAACTTCCCGGAAAGATCATGGCAAACAACCAGAAGACAAAGGTGAATTTCCATTTTCCCGATAGCACTCCCACCAACGTAAATGCCGCAATTACAACCCATGCTTCATAGCGCGTTGCAGCAGCAAAGGTCATACAGAGCCCTGCAAATGCAGCATACCGGTAATTTCCTTCCCGCCTGAAACCTTCGGACAGGAAATACATGGAACTTACCGTGAAAAAAGCATAAGAAACACCGGCCAGTGCCTGAAAACTGTTCCTCAGAACAATGGGGCTGAACACATACACAAGTGATACGAAAACGGCTCCCATTGAAGTCCTGAAAACATTTTTTGTAAATCCATACAGCGGAAAAACTGTCAAGGAAGCAAGAAGAATGTTCAACATCTTAGGTCCTACAATCCAACTTCGGAAAAGCCAGATAAATAAAGCATTAAGGTAGTGATGAAGCGGCCCCCAATACCCATCCGAAATGTAATGAGGGTTGTCCAACCAGTTTACTGCAATAAAGACCCGACTCACCGCATCGGCATGCACCGTCTGCGACCATGGCAACAAAATGAGGCGTACTGAAAATGCCAGCATAAATATGAGCAACGTCTTGCTTCGATCAGAAACGCTTTGAAACCAGTTCAATTTTCTCGTTTAGTAAAAACAATTGGGCTACGCAAAGATGCACTTAACTCAGATTCTCATTGGCGCACCTGTGGTAACCATATTCTGGGTTGCCCGAGATAGTTCTTTCCCTTCAGCATTGGTGATCTGTCCGATCAGATGAATGGCGGTTCTCCCTTTTTTGACGATCTGGCTGGTGGCTCTGATCAGTTCTCCTGCTCGTGCGGCACGCAGATAATCGGTCGTCATGTTTAGCGAAACGAAATGCGTTTCATTGCCCATGGCGGCCACCGTCATTCCGATCACCTCATCCAAAATGGCCGAATGAATGCCACCATGCAGCGTCCCGACAGGATTGCACATCTCTGGCCGCACTTTCACCTCAATGGTGATGGAGTCTTCCAACACCTCAATCATCTTCGGCTGTAGCCATTCACTGAATCCTTGAGGTGTATTGGCCACGTCTTTTCCTATCTGTGCTCTGAAGTGTTCCCTTATTGGATTATCTGCCATGGTTGGTCTGCTAACGATGGTTTATGCAACATGCGTAAAAACAGCTACTTATGAAGGATTACTATCTTTGGCCTCCTTCGTCAGAAAAAGCAACGGCTTTTTGGTGCGGTGGAAAGTTACAAAGGGAAAGAAAAAATGTTCAATAGCAAATCAGGAAACGACAGTTCAAAAGGTACTTCAGGGTCTGGAATGCCGAACCATATAAATAGCGATACGGTCATTGAAGGAAGCATCAAGGCCAAGGGAAATCTGCGTATCGATGGCACGCTGAAAGGCGACCTCGAATGCCAAGGCCGCGTGGTGATCGGGGCCAGCGGCTCGGTGCATGGCGAGATCCGCTGCGAGAATGCGGAAATTGAAGGAAGCATCAAGGCCAACGTAGTGGTTTCTGAACTTCTATCGCTGAAAGCCACCGCCAAAGTGCATGGCGACATTGTAACGAAGAAGTTGGCCATTGAGCCGGGAGCTTCGTTCACCGGTTCGTGCAGCATGGGCGGTGTGGTCAAAGACATTTCTTCCAATGCAGGAACGCAACGAGAAGAGCAGCGACAGGAAAAAACAGCCTCAGCGTAACGCGTTCATCCGTTATTCGAGCATGGCCACGCAGATGGCCGTCATCATTGTGGCCGGAGCTTTGGGCGGAATCCAACTCGACAAATATTTGCAGACCGAAACACCTTGGTTCACAGGCGGACTGACCATTTTAAGCGTTATCTTGGCCATGTATTTTGCCATTAAAGACCTTATGAAACCATGAGAAAGTTGCTACTCATTCTATTCGCGCTGTCATGCGGATCGTTTAACACGATTCATGCGCAAGAGTCCTCAGACCTCCTGGTAAGAGGTCAAGTTATCAACGGTACAAAAAACGTGGGCGAAGCAGAAATTACCGTGTGCCAGACGAATGCCGCAAGCCCTGACTGCAAAGAAGTGGCCCGTCAGACCACGAAAACGAATGGGAAGTTCGAGTTCCGTTTAAAACGGGATGAATCCTACAAGATCTATGTGAAGAAAGACGGGTTTAAAGACCGATACGTTGAGATGAACACAAGCATGGGAGATGCCGAGACATCCAACAACCCTGCGTGGGAGTTTGCCGTTGACATCAGTGCATATTCAAATATGGAAGCACCTATTAAAGTTGCCACGGTCTATTTTGACGCAAAGAATAATCGCTTCGACTATCGGTTAGATTCTAAATGAAGTACTCGGCAAAAGCACTTCTCGTTTATCTGTTGGCAATGGCGATCACCTTCCTGCTCAACGAGTTTTCTTCCGTTGAGTTCAATGCCGTTCATATTTCCTTTTGGGGTCTGTTCATGTATGGCTCCACTTTGATGGTGCATCACTTCACCATCAAAGCGGCTGCAGAAAACCCGAAACGCTTCCCAGCTTCCTTTATGGGAATTACGGGTTTGAAGATGCTTGCCTATCTGATCGCGCTGGGCATTTATGTGTACATTTTTCAAGATGCCGCGACACCTGTTGTCATCGCTTTCCTCGGTTTCTATGTGGTTTACACGGTTCTTGAGGTAATTTCGGCCACGGCTTATCTGAAGTCAAAAGACTGAAAAACAGCCATTTACACAGGTCATTTTCAACCTCGGAAATTCACTGAATTTTCATTGGTTTTTACAACAAGTATCGTCTATATTTGCGGCCGAAAAATCAAGCGGTACTTAATTCCCGTTTCGGTAATGCTGAAATACAGTTTTGACAAGGCTTTTAAGCCGATCTTCGTTCTCCTTTCAATTGCTTTCTTAACGTCTGGAACCTCGTGGGCTTCGGAAGAATCTGATGCGGAAGCTTCGGATGCTGAAGAAGCGCACGGACACGAAAAATCAGAAGAGGCAGAAGCGTTCAACGCAGGTGATATGATCATGCATCACGTAACTGATGCGCATGACATTCACTTGATGGACATTGGCAACCATGCCGTAAGCATCCCTCTTCCGATGATCCTGCTGAGTACAGATGATGGCCTGAGTGTATTCCTATCATCAGCTTTTCATCACGGTCATGCTGCCAAAAACCGTTACATCCTCGAACACAATCACGTGTATCGCTTAGGCGAAACGAATCCGTTTGCAGAAAGTGAAGAATTGCATGCCGAGGAAGCGCTAAGCATGGGATATACCGAGGAAAGTTGGGGCGGTTATTTCGCTGGTGAACCAGGGGCTTTCATTGACCTTTCTTTGACCAAGACCGCTACAGGAATCCTGATCACGGTTCTGATCATGTTCTTGGTGTTCATGAGCATTGCGAAATCATACGCTCGTAATCCGAACGAAGCTCCCACAGGACTTCAATCCCTCATGGAACCGATGATCCTGTTCATTCGAGACGAGGTTGCCAAGCCTTCAATCGGCCCTAAGTATGAGCGCTTCATGCCCTACTTGCTTACGGTTTTCTTCTTTATATGGACAGCCAACATGCTTGGCCTGATTCCATTTATCGGAGGGTTCAACATCACAGGCAACTTAGCCGCGACTGGAATTCTTGCGTTAATCACATTCATCATTACGAATGTGAGTGGCAACAAATATTACTGGAAGCACATTTTTGCACCAGGTGTTCCTGTGGCGCTTTATCCGTTGATGATTCCGATTGAAGTGATGGGACTTTTCATCAAACCGATTGTCCTTTGCGCACGACTTTTCGCCAACATGACAGCTGGACACATCATCATCTTGTCGTTCATGAGTCTCATCTTCATCTTCGCCAACCTTTACGGTTCGGGTGCTGGATTTGGAGTCTCGGTCGTGTCTTTGGCATTTGCCATTTTCATGAACATCTTGGAAATCCTTGTAGCGTTCCTACAAGCTTATGTATTCACGCTACTGTCTGCGCTGTACTTCGGTGCCGCAGTTGAGGAGCATCATTAATCTGTAATCAATTAACCCTAAATAATCCAAACAATGGAAATCATTTCAATTCTTTTGGACGCGGCCTATGCATACATGGGAGCAGGTATCGGAGCTGGCGTAGCTGCTATCGGTGCTGGTATCGGAATCGGTAAGATCGGTGGTTCTGCCCTTGAGTCTATGGCTCGTCAGCCAGAGGCCATCGGTGACATCCGTGCTAACATGATCGTTGCCGCTGCCCTTGTGGAAGGTGCTGCGTTCTTCGGAATCATTGTTTGTCTTCTCGTTGTATTGATGCGATAAGACGAACCAAGGGTTCAGGAACCCCGATGCTGACGGTTGGTCAGCATCGGTGGGGTTCCTTTCAATTGATCACGATTTAAAAGGAAAACAACATGGCATTAGTAACACCTGGATTAGGCCTGATCGTTTGGATGACTGTCGCCTTTTTGGTGGTTTGGATCGGTCTTGGAAAATTCGCTTGGCCTTCCATCCTCAACACGATCAAAGAGCGTGAAGAGAACATCGCCAACGCATTGAAATCTGCGGAGAACGCAAAGATGGAAATGGCCAAGCTTCAATCAGATAACGAGCGCATTCTGAAGGAAGCACGCGAAGAGCGCGACACGATTCTGAAAGAAGCAAGAGAGCTGAAGGACAAGATGATCGCTGAAGCAAAAACTGGTGCGCAGGCTGAGGCCGATAAGATCGTTGCCGCTGCCCGCGAGAACATCGAAACGGAGAAAGCTTCTGCCATGGCAGAGATCAAAACGCACGTTGCATCACTTTCTGTAGAAATTGCCGAGAAGATCCTGAAGGCTGAACTTGCTGATGCCAGCAAGCAGAAGCAATTGGTTGACAACCTTCTTGACGACATCAAGCTGAACTGATATGGCGGAGAGTAAGGTTGCATCACGATACGCCAAGGCTTTCTTAGACCTGGTTTCTGAGAAGGGAAAATTGGATGAGGCACTCAAAGACATGGAGTTGTTGATCGGAACCGTTTCTGAGAACCGTGACCTCCTTCTGTTGCTGAAAAGCCCTGTAGTGCATACCGAAAAGAAGGTGAGCATTCTGAAGAGCATCTTTGAGAAGAATTTGAGTGAGGCCTCCATGCTTTTCGTCACTCTTGTTACTAAGAAGAGAAGAGAAGGAACGCTACTGGAAATTGCCAAGGAATTCATTGCTCAGTACAAGCAGATGAAGAACATCACCACCGCAAACGTGAGTTCCGCTGCGGTACTATCGGCCGATGCCAAGAAGCGCATCCTCGATATCGTTCAGAAGCAAGTGGGCGGAACGGTGGAGCTTCAGGAGGAAGTGAATCCTGACCTGATCGGTGGGTTCGTGCTTCGAATCGGAGACCAACAGTTGGACACATCCATCCTTGCCAAGGTGAACAGCCTGCGTCAGGAATTCGGAAAGAACTTTTACGTAAAAGAATTATAACAATCGCATTCGCGAAGCGGATACAAACACAATAAAAATGGCAGACATCAAACCAGCAGAGATCTCAGGTATCTTAAGAGAGCAACTCTCAGGCTACAAAACCGAAGCCGAACTGCAGGAAGTAGGAACCGTGCTTCAGGTAGGTGACGGTATTGCACGTCTTTACGGTCTTTCTAACGTACAGGCAGGTGAGCTTATCGATTTCGAAAGCGGAACGCGTGGTATCATCCTGAACTTGGAAGAAGACAACGTTGGTGCGGTACTTCTTGGTGAGTCAACTGGTATTAAGGAAGGTTCTACTGCAAAGCGTACCGGACAGATCGCCTCTATCAATGTGGGCGAAGGCATGTTGGGACGTGTAGTGAACACACTTGGTGAGCCAATTGATGGTAAAGGAGCCATTCAGGGCGAGACATTTGAAATGCCATTGGAGCGTAAGGCACCAGGGGTTGTTTTCCGTCAGCCAGTAAACGAGCCGCTTCAAACTGGTATCAAAGCGATTGATGCGATGATTCCAATCGGTCGTGGTCAGCGTGAGCTTGTTATCGGTGACCGTCAGACCGGTAAGACTGCGGTTTGTATCGATACCATCATCAACCAGAAAGAATTCTACGATGCAGGCCAGCCTGTATTCTGTATCTATGTGGCCGTAGGTCAGAAAGGTTCTACTGTTGCAGGAATCGTGAAGACATTGGAAGATGCAGGTGCCATGGCTTACACTGTGGTTGTTTCTGCAACTGCTTCCGATCCAGCTCCACTTCAGTTCTACGCTCCTTTCGCTGGTGCTGCCATCGGTGAGTACTTCCGTGATACGGGACGTCCAGCATTGATCATCTATGATGACCTTTCTAAGCAGGCCGTTGCTTACCGTGAGGTATCGCTTCTTTTGAGAAGACCTCCAGGTCGTGAGGCGTATCCTGGTGACGTATTCTACCTGCACAGCCGTCTTCTTGAGCGTGCTGCAAAGGTGATCGCGGATGATAACGTAGCGAAGGACATGAACGACCTTCCTCCATCATTGAAAGACAAGGTGAAAGGTGGTGGTTCGTTGACCGCTCTTCCGATCATCGAAACACAGGCGGGTGACGTATCTGCATACATCCCGACCAACGTAATTTCTATTACTGACGGACAGATCTTCTTGGAGTCTAACCTGTTCAACTCAGGGGTTCGTCCAGCGATCAACGTGGGTATCTCGGTATCTCGTGTGGGTGGTTCGGCTCAGATCAAGTCGATGAAGAAAGTTGCCGGTACCTTGAAGCTTGACCAAGCACAGTACCGTGAGCTGGAGGCATTCGCCAAGTTCGGTTCTGACCTTGATGCTGCTACCATGAACGTTCTTGAAAAAGGTAAGCGTAACGTGGAGATCCTGAAGCAAGGACAGTACGCTCCGGTTTCTGTAGAGAAGCAAGTTGCCATCATCTACCTTGGAACAAAAGGTCTTTTGAGAAAAGTTCCTGTGAACAAGGTTCGTGAGTTCGAAACCGAGTACTTGGAGTACTTGGATGCCAAGCACAGAGATGTTCTTGATGATCTGAAGGCAGGTAAACTGACCGATGAGATCACAGGTACATTGGAGAAAGTTGCAGCCGACCTCGCAGCCAAATACTGATCGAGTTATTAAAATGATCGTTAATGGTTACTAAGGCTAAACCCGAATAACCAATAACCCAATAACCAATAACCACAAATGGCAGGATTAAAGGAAGTACGCGAAAGGATCACATCCATTGGATCTACCATGCAGATCACATCTGCCATGAAGATGGTGTCTGCTGCCAAGTTGCGCAGAGCACAGGATGCCATCACGCGTATGCGACCGTATGCCGAAAAGCTGAAGGAGATCCTCGAGAACCTGAGCGCCAACCTCGATGCATCTGAGGGCGGAGCATACAGCACCGAGCGCCCAATTGAAAAGGTGTTGATCGTGGCTGTTTCTTCCAACCGTGGTCTTTGCGGTGGTTTCAACTCCAACGTCAACAAAACGATCAATGCGTTGGTCACAGGACCATACGCTGGTAAAAGCGTGAAGGTGATCACCATCGGTAAGAAGTCTGGAGATTACATGAAACGTAGAGGGTTGGAGATCGTAGGCCGATTTGATTCGGTGTATGATGACCTGAACTTCGAAGCCGTTTCCCCAATTGCTGAAAGCATTATGGAAGCATTTGTTGCTGGAGAGTACGACCGCGTGGATGTGGTTTACAACCAGTTCAAGAATGCAGCCACGCAAGTATGCGTTTCCGAGCAGTTCCTTCCCGTTGCTCCGCCAGCGAAAAGCGAGAAGACATCTTCCACCGATTACATCTTCGAACCAGCCAAGGAAGAGATTGTACTGGATCTTATCCCACGCTCATTGAAGACACAGCTTTACAAGGCAACGTTGGACAGCCACGCTGCTGAGCACGGTGCGCGTATGACCGCCATGCATAAAGCAACGGACAACGCTTCTGAGCTATTGAAAGAACTGAAACTATCGTACAACAAGGCCCGTCAAGCTGCCATTACCAACGAAATTCTCGAGATCGTGGGTGGAGCTGCTGCCTTGGAGGAAGGGTAGAGGAAATCCAATTAAGTGAGTCGTCCTAAAATAAGTTGACAGGTTTTTACTGTTGATTTTTGGAAGAACCTGCCCGATATCGGGCAGGGTTCTTTGGTGTATGAAGTTAGGTGTTTTCATATTCAGGCTCAGGTGTGGTCTCTTCCTGTTATACGTT